>NZ_LJFZ01000020.1:0-23757 GCF_001420875.1 Frankia sp. AvcI1
GCTCGGGCCAGGGCCGCGGCCGGCCAGCACGACCAGGCCCGGCAGGCGCTGCGCGACATGCAGGACACGGTGTGGCTTGGCGAACCGATGGTCGGCACCGAACCGTTCGGCGAAGAGATGATCCACACCTTCGTGGCTGTGGTCTCTGGCCGGCTCGGAGACGGCGAGCTCGCCGAACCGAATGCCCGCCGCTCGTTGGCGATCCTGCAGGCGACCGGCGGCGGCTACGAAGACATCGGCGGCACCTNCAACGCNCTCGCGCAGGCGTTCCTACGCCGCCGCCAGCCCGATCCCGAACAGGCGGCCGACGCGGCGTCGCANGCTCTCGCCGCGCTGGAGGGCAGACCGACCAGGACCGTGATTCAGCNAACCGGCCAGCTCTGGCAGGAACTNGGCGCACGCTGGGAAAGCCAGCGGGCCGTCGTCGAACTCGGCGAACGACTCCAGGTGCACCGGCAGGCACTACCGGCAGGGAGCGGCGGATGACCCTCGACTACAGCACCCCCGACGACCAGGGTGTTCCCACCGTGCTCACCCCCCGGCTGGCGCTACGCGGCTGGCNGGCCGACGACGTCTTGGACTACCTGGAAATCGTGTCGGGGTCGGGCATGGCCGATCACACCCCACAGCCGAAGACCGAGGCTGCGGCGTGGTCGCAGACGGCCTTCCAGATCGGACACTGGGCGCTGCGCGGCTACGNCATGTGGGCCGTCGAGGACCGGGCCACCGGGCAACTCCTCGGCCGCGCGGGACTGTACGAGGCGCTCGGCTGGCCCGGCTGCGAGGTGGCATGGACGATCCGCCGCGAGCGGTGGGGTGAGGGGCTCGCGACGGAGGCGGGCCGCGCCGCGCTCGAGTTCGCGTTCGACGTCGTCAAGCGAGACGATCTGATCTCCATCATGACCGCGGAGAACACCGGCTCGATCAAGGTAGCCACGAAGCTCGGCCTCACCTACGGCCGCACCGAGACGATCCAGGGCGGCGAGTATTCCATCTACGTGATCAGCCGGAGCGAGTGGGCAGCGATGAGGAAGGAGCACGACGTCTGACTTGGGCGCCGCTGCCCGCACGCCCCGTCAGGCACCGCCCCCGACGCCCTGCTGCAGCATCTGGTCGAGGGTGGCAACAAGGTCGGCGCTGGCTTTCCGAACGGCTCGTTCCACCGTGGCCGGGTCGCTCGATCCGCGGGCGTCGATGTTCAGCGTCAACGTCACACCGGCGGCCCTGCGATCAGCGACGGTGACCGCCGACTTGGGTACCACCCACTCGTCGCGGCCCGTCCCGTTCGCCGCCAACGTCAAACCCGGCCTGAGGGGGCCGCCCTGGTCGTACCAGTGCGGGTCGCGGGACAGCCACGTCGAGTAGGCGTTCGCCGGGCTGCCGTACCGCTGGCCGATGTAGTCAAGCATCCAACGGAGCTGCACGTGGTAGTCGTTGCGGTTGCCATACGAGTCGTATTTGGAGGCGGGTAGCGCCTGCGCCAGCCCGTAGGCACCGGACGACCGGTTCAGCGCGGCCGGGTTCCAGCCGNCCTCACCCATTTCCAGGGCGTTGAAGGCGTTCCACTGGTTCGCCCAGCCGTGCTGGGTGAGGAGCTGCATGGCGTACGCCTGGATGTCACCGGTGGGGGCTGCGGCGACCGGTGCTGTGGCGGCAGCGGCCTTGTCCTTGCCGTCTTGGCCGCGGAGCAGGTTGACGATGGCGTCCATAGGCCGTTCGGCGAGCCGGCCGGCGGCGCCCTTCCAGTCCTCGCCGGTGCCCAACGTGCCATTGACCGCGGCGCGGATCGGGATGAACGCGGCCTGCGCGGCGTCGGCCAAGGCGCCGCGGACCCAGTGCACGGCGGTGCCCAGAACGTCCAACGTGCCGGAGCCCAACGCCTCCAACGCGTCGATGGGGTGGAGGATCGCGTTGCCGATTTTGCCGAGGATGCTGGTGTCACCGCCGTCCGCCATGCCGATCCCGCGGGCCTGCCGTCCGCCGCCGAACAGCCGTCGCAGGGCGAACATGGCCTGCTGGCCGCCGGCGGCGGCAACCTCGGCGGCGGTCCACACATGCTCGCCGGGCATGAGCATCGCCAGCACCGAGTCGCGGCCCGGCCGGCCGCCGGTGATCGGGCCGCCTTCGGCGAAGCCGTTAACGTGCGGCAGCGGATCCTCGCGGACGATCGGTGCGAAGGCGTTCCACACGCTGCGGATCCCGCTGTTATAAACCGGGTTGATTAGGAAGTTGATGGGGGCTTTGAAGATTTCCTTCAGACCATCCCACGCGCCCTTGATCCACCCGGTTGCGGTTTTCACGCTGTTGGTGATGTCGTTTTTGATCCGCTCGAACCAGCCGGTGACGTCCTTCCACAGGTTGGATGCGGTCGTCGTCATTTCATGCCAGAGGCTGGTGAACGGGCTGGACACGTCATGCCAGATCCGCGCGGCCAGGCCAGTAGCGTCCCGCCAAAGATTCGATAGGGTTCCGGTCGCTTCATGCCAGAGGCTGGTCACAGCACCACTCGCCTCATGCCAAAGCGAGACGAAAGGCGAGGTCGCCTCATGCCAGATCCGTGTCNCAAGACCCACAGCATCGCGTAGCAGATCTGAGATGATCCGCACCGCGTCATGCCACAAGTTGGTCATCACACCCGAAACCTCANGCCACAGGGAGGTGAAAGCGCCGGCCACTTCATGCCAGATTCGGGCTGCGATGTTCGTGGCATCACGCCAAAGGCCGGTGATGGCACCAGCAACATCCCGCCAGATCCCAGTGGCGATTCCGGCGACGTCTGTTCCGAGACGCACAAAAGGTGATGACACGTCGTGCCAAATCCNCACGGCGATCGCGGACACCTCGGACCAGAGTTTCGAGAAGTCGCCGGAAACGTCATGNCACATCCGGACTGCGAACCCGGACACGGAATTCCACATGTCGAAGAACGCGGCGGCGATCTTGTCTTTGGCGTTGACGATCAGAACGATGATCAGGCCGATGGGGCCGCCGATGATGACGAGCAGCAGCCGCCAGTGACGGCCGACAAAGTCGACGACCGCGGTCACCACCGAGGCGACCGCGTTATACACGTCTTTGAAGATCCGGGTGACGAGATCCTTCACATCGGTGAAGATCCGCACGGTGAAGTCGAGGATCTGCCGCCAATATTTGATGATCAGCACGGGGATGAGGGCTGCGCCGCCGGTCATCACTACGGCCAGCACCGGCCACCACGTTTTGACGAAGTCGAGGGCAACNCCAAGCCAGTGCTTCACATCGTTGTAGATCCGGACGAAGAACCGTCCGACCACACCCGCGGCTCCTTCAACAGCGCGGAACGCGACGACCAGATCGTGGCCGAACGCGACCGCGACATGGGCTACCGCTTTCCCTGCGGTCTCCAACGCCCGGCCGACGGCCTGCACCGCCTCGCGAAATGGAGTGATGTGCCGGTACGCCTCGTAGAGGGCCACACCTAGCGCGATGATCCCCACCACGATCAGAACCACCGGGTTGACGGACATGACCGCGTTGAACAGGGCCATCGCCCCAGCCCACAGCCGGGTGGTGAGCGCCCCTTCTTTCATCGTCACGTTGCTGACGACGAACGCGGCGGTCGCACGGACAACGGAGGCGAGGCTGCTGTTGTAGGCGCTGGTCAGCAGCCGGGTGCCGATCAGATTTTGGGTTTTCGCCGCCGAGTTCGCACCCAACGCCACCGTCATACTCGACGTTCGTACATCGGTGATCAGGAAAACGATGTTCGCTGCCGCGTGGGCGGCGGTGAGCGCGAGGGTCGCAACCTTGTTCGCGATCATTATCGAGGCGATGGTTATCAGCGCCGTCTTCAACAAGGTGGTGTGCTGCGCGGCCAAACCAATCACACCCTCGAAAGCGTGCAGGCCAACGATAAGCGCACCACCGACCGCGGCAGCAACCATCCCGAACGTCGGCGCCAAATCGGAAACGATCTTCTTCGCGTCACCGAGGGTCTTGTTGAGGCGTTCCATCTCCGCGCGGGCCCGCACCCCCGCCAGCTCCACCTGGCCGACCCACTTGTTCGGCGAGGTTGTCGTCCCGTTCCCCGCCGCCGAGTTCGCGAACGCCGCCGCACCCATCGACAGCTTCTGCAAACCACCGGCCGCCGCCCCGGCCAGCCGGCCCTGCACACCCTGCGTCGCCGTACCAATATTGATCAGCAGCGAGTCGAAGGAGCCTTTCAACTCGGCGATTTTCTGCTTGGTGGTGGCCTGCGTCCCCGCCCACGCATCCCCGAACTTCGTCGCGCCCTCTTCCAGCTCGGGATACTTGGATTCGAGCCGGTCGAACTGGTCGATCAGAATGTTGACGCCGGTACCGGCCTTCTTCCCGAACGCCTCGGNCAGGATCTGCCCCTGCTGCTGCGCGGAGATCCCCGCCGCTTTCAACCGGTTGCGCAGGTCAGTGACCGCCGCGTTCAAGCCGCCTTTCTGCATGTCCTTGGCCAGAGTGTCCTGGGACAGGCCGAGCTGTTCCAACGCGGCTTTCCCTGCCTTCGCGGGAACCGCCAGTGCCTGCACCGCAACACGAAGCTGGGTGCCTGCCTGCGCGCCGCGGATGTTGTTGTCACCGAACACCGCCAGTGCCGCACCAACATCTTTGATCGACAGGCCGTAGCCTTTGACGACGGCGACAGCGCCGGTCCCGAACGCGTTCNCCAAGTCCNGCATGCTCATGTCACCGGAGCCGACGGTCGCGTTCAGATAGCCCATCGCCTCGTCCAGGTTCTGAACGCCGGGGATCTGCGCTGCCACCGCGGCGGTCAGCGCATTGGTGACATCAACAAGGTCGGCGCCGCCGACGCGGGCGCCCTTGGCAGCGGTTTCGACGAGGGACAGGGCTTTTTCGGAACTGATGCCCATCGACGAAAAGTTCGACTCGACGTGGAACAGGGATTCAGCGAGGCTGTCCGGATCGGAGCCGATTTTCCCCGCGATGTGAAGAACCCCTATTTTCAGGTCTTCCAACTTGTTCGCGGAAACACCGGCCTGCGTGGAGACCTTCGCGAGTTCCGCGTCGAACCTGTTGGCGTCCTGCGTGCCCTTGTACAGGGCGGCGGCGACACCGGCCACGCCGATGATCGACGTGAGTTTCGTGGCTTCGACGGCGAAACCCTTGGCCTTGTCGGCGGCGCCGGCGATGCCGAGACCCCAGGTGGTGGTGTCCTTCGACGCGGTGCGCAACGCCCCGCCGGCCCGGCCTGCGGCCCCTGCGGTGTCTCCGAGTCCGCCGGATAGGCCGCGGGTTGCCTTTTCGGCCGAGCCGAGTTTCCCGCCGGCCCCGGCCGCCGCGGCCCCTGCGCCTCCGAGGCCGGCTTCGAGGCGGCTGGCGGATTGGCCTGCGGTGCCGAGCTGCCCGGCGGCTCCTGTCGCGGCCAGGCCCACGCCTTCAAGCTGCTTGTTGATCTGCGCGCCGATGTCCCCGAACTTCTTCAGAACCGGGAAGATCAGAATCTCAGCGGTGCCCACCACAGTCATAGGTCACAGCCCCCGAAGAGGCCGGCGAACATAGCGGACAACCAACTGTCCGTCGCTGTTCACCGCATGCTCCGGAACGCGGCCGGCGGCGGCCTGCTCGGCGGCCACCGTCAACATCCGAACAACCTGGGCGATCGTGTCCTCGGACGGCGGCGGCGCATCCCGGTACGCGCCGGCCAGGCCGGCGAGGAAACGGCCCGGGGACCAGTGCTCCGGAACCTCGGCGAGGAAACGATCAGCCTCCTCCGGGGTGGTGAGGAAATGCCCCCCGGCGGGGTCGGCGACCGTGTGGGGGGTGAACGCGTCGAGGCGGGGATCATCGTCGCGGATGGCATGTTCGACCCGGCCGGCCAGCCGGCGGAGTTTCCCAGCGTGGGCGGCGGTGAGCGGCCCGGGATGGCTGTCATGCCAGGCGGGTTGGCTGATGGTCGCGGCGATGTTCCGCAGGCTGTCTGCGACCTTGTGGGGGGTGATGGTGGGCATCGGGGGGACCGTCTTCCGGGCAGGCCAATGAGAATTGGCGTGCTCGACGGCGGATTCACCTGACCGCGGCCTGACGGAAGCTACGCTNCCGGAGCCACGCTAATCGTACCGTTCACGGACTTTCCGGATGCTTTGGCGCGCCGCGGGTACGACGGGATATACGTACATCCCCAGTTCCACGCCGGACCGGCGTGGACGATCAGAGTATCGGTGCGACGCTGGCCACCGCCCGGGTTGACTTCGTTGCCACCGTCGCCGCGGGCAGCGCCGAGGAGGCCGAGGCCCGGCTACGGTCGGCGGCGGTGGAGGCGATCGCCGCAGCCGGGGAGGATCTGACCGACTGGCAGGCGGACGGCTAACCGGCCCCGCCACACAAGACGACAGGTCACCCGGTCGGCGTCACGGCAGCACGATAAGGTGCATCCCTCACGGAACGGAACAAGGGGGGAACACCATGCACAAATCGATCATCCCTGCGCTGACTCTGGCCGCCGTTGCAGCGCTCGCCGGCTGCAACAGCAGCTCCGGCGGCGGGTCGACGGGCAGCTCGGGGAGCAGCGCGAAGACCAGCAAGCCCGCCGCAGGGCCGGCGCACGCCGAAGACGTCACCATCACCGCCTGCGCGGCGGATCCGACGACGGGGTTCGCCGCCGCGAAGGTCACCGTCACCAACCACAGCTCGAAGCCGTCGAACTATGCGATCACGATCGCGTTCGAGTCGACGGACGGGAAAACACAGATCGGCACGGGGCTGGTCGCGGTGAACAACCTGGCGCCGGGGCAGCANTCGCCNCAGGACGCGAACAGTCTGACGGCGGCGTCGGGGCCGTTCACCTGCAAGGTTGCGGATATTACGAGGTACGCGGCCTGACCGGTCGGGGGTGTGTGCCGCCGTCCTGCCTGCGGGTGGGGCGGCGGTCTGCGTTCAGGGATGTTGGGAGGGCCTTACCAGGTTATTCCCGCGGGTAGAACCCAGGTCGGATCCGATGACACCCGGGGCGCCTCGGCCGCCGATATCGCCACGCTTGGCGATCGCGCCGGCTTCCTGTCCTCGGCGGATCGCGATGCCGATGCCACGTTCGGCGCGGCGCACGATCTCGGCCGCGGACAGTTCGGCGTCCTTCCCGAGCTGCTTCGAGGTGGTGTAGATCCGGATCGCCTCGGCCTGCGTATCGGGCAGCCACAGACCCCGAGGATCAGCACACACGGGGACTACGGCACGGCCAGGCTGGGCAGGCCATCCTCGGCAGGGTGGATGATTCGGCACCGAAGCCTGCGAACCCGGCGGCGATCGTCCTCCGCTGCCGGAAGCACCGCCGGCCGCAGAACGGGCCCGGGGTGAAACTCACCTTCCGCCGGCCGTCGTCGTCCAAGGACTGCCCCGACTGTCGGACGGTGCGCGCCCCGAAGCGGCAGGAGTAGCCGACGGATCCGGGAACAGTCCAGCCGCGAGCCCAGCCGGCCGCCGGATCCCCGGGGTCATCGGCGCGGACGGTCCCGCGCGACTCTGGTCGGATCGTCCTGTTTGCTCGGCGCTGACCGCAGGGGCTGCTCAGNCTTGACGGCAGACCCCGTGACGAGGAGATGCCGTGACGACGGACGACCAGCCCGCGCACCAGGTGGCAGACGTGAAGCTGCTGCTGGACCTGTTGGATCTGCTGCCCACGCCAGACCTCGATGACCAGGGCGAGTTCTGGGAGGCGTTCAGCCGGGTGCAGGAGGATGGGCTGCAGGCCGACTACATCGTCGGGAAGCTGGCGGTGTGGGCCGCGAGAGCCCACGAGGAGCCCGCCAACCCCTATTACGCGCATGAGCTGGCCGATTACTGTCTGATGTTCTTCGACGGGGAGAATCAGGCGATGTGGGAGCTGTTGGGTGACCGGGTCGCCGCCGGCGGGAGAAGTGGCCGCCGGTTCGCGGAGTCCGTATGCGAGACGGCCTGGTTGATCTATGTGCCGTTGCAAGCAGCCATGCGTCGGGAAGCCACTTCGACCGCGCGAAGCGCCCAGGGGGTGTGGAAGCTTCGGGGGGAATTGAAGGAGGTCGAGGAGCGCGGGCTGCCGGCGGACGAGTAACTGCCTCCGCCCAGACATGGCGCTGCTTCACATGCTCAGCCGTCGAGGAACGCGGAGAGGGCGTACGTCCCGGCGCGGTCAAGGTTTCCGCGTGCCCGGTCATATCCCCTGGTGGTCCGCGGGTCTTCATGCCGGGCGAAGTCCTGGACGTCCCGCAGGCTCACGCCGGCGTCGAGGAGAAGCGTGATGGCGGTGGCGCGCATCGAATGCGGGGACAGCCGAGTCTGAGGCAAGCCGGCCCGCTGTCCGAGCTGGCGCACCTTCCGCCACACCGCCGGCCGGTCCAGCCGGTGGCCGGTCGACGTCATGAACAGCGGGCCGTCGACGTGGCCGTCGAGGTATGTGTCGATGGCGTGCCCGGTGGCCGGGGCGAGCACGATGACTGNGGCTTTCGCGCCCTTGCCGACCATGCGGATGATCCGATGGCCGCGTTCGGTGTCGAGGTCGGCCACGTCCAGGCCGATGGCCTCGGACACTCGCAGGCCGTTACGCAGCAGCAGGCCCATCAGCGCCTCGGTGCGCGGCCCGTCCGCGGCGGCGGCGGCGAGGAATGCCCTCGCTTCGTCGCGGGACATGCCGGGGGCCTGGTGGCGGTCGGTAGTCTTCGGCCGGCGGACCCGGGCGGCCGGCGACGTCATGATGAATCCTTCGTCGAGGGCGTAGCTATAGATGGACGCCACCGAGGACAGCTTCCGGCCGATCGTGGTGGATGCCTGCCCGGCCGCTTGAAGGTCGCGGGNCCACCGGTCGAGGTGCTGCCGGCGTGCGGCGAGCGGATGCACGTCCCATCCGGCGCAGGCCCGGGTCCACTCGGCGACCCCGCGGCCATACGCCTCCCGGGTCTTCTCCGAGAAGCCGGAGTCGAGCCAGAGCGCGACCAGAGGCGGCCACGGGTCGCGGTCCTCGCCGACGAGTGCGAGCGGTGCGCCCCGATCGAGGATCTCGACTTCGGCAGCCTGGGCGGAAGGCTCGACGGGTTCAGGGATCATGAACCCGACCATACAACAGAATCCCGCTTCTGTTGTATGGTCGGGTGGCCACGGAATCTTATACGGGCCCTCATGCGCCCACCCGGCACGCCCATCTCATAACCCCGCGGGATCCGTGTGCCTCAGCCACCTGAGTACGTGGAAGTCGGAACGTTGGTCGTGCCGCCACGAACCTCCCATAGATCATCCCCGATCGACACAGAGGCGTGGCGAATCTGCTCCTCCCAAGCCGCCGGCCATTGCGTGGTCGTCTGAGACCACCGCACCCCGGTTAGATCGACATGGGAAAGGTCAACTTCCCGCAGATCGGCATCAGTGAAGTCTTGCCGTATGCGGTCAAGAGCGGCCACGACATCGCGTTCATCACCGAAACGCTCGCCGGCGAGGTGGCCCAGGTCAGTACGAACAGCGTCATTGAGGGCGCGATCGAGTTCATGGTCTAGATCGNGGACGCGGTCGAGGGCGCGGTCGAGGGCGCGGTCGAGAGTGAAGCCGAGAGTGAGGTCAAGATTGAGAGCGCGGGCGCGGGCGCGGGCACGGTCGCGATCGAGGATGCGGGCGAGGGCGCGGGCGAGGCTGAGAGCGCGGTCAAGGTCGCGGTCAAGTTCGCGGTCAGGGTCGCGCTCAAGGTCGCGAATGNGGGCGCGGTCGAGGGCGCGGACGAGTTCGCGGGCGAGTTCGCGGGCGCGGGCGCGGGTGAGGTCGAGGGCGCGGACGAGTTCGCGGACGAGGGCGAGGGCGAGGGCGAGGTCGAGGGCTCGAGCGAAAACAATAACAGCCGGATGGCCGCGAACATTCAGACGGGTCTGGACATCGAAGGATTCGAGAAGCCGAACCGTTGCGCTGACAGACCGACCTGCGAGGCGCGGCGGTGCCGCATCCTTGTCTGGTGTGTGGTCCTCTCGAGCCGACGTGATGGCGGCGAAGCCTGCGTCGAGGTCGAGCACGTTCCGGACGTCGTCGACGAGCCCGGAGTGATGGTCGGCAAGCACGACTTCCTGCAGACCCGCACCGAGATCGAGTAGATCAGTGAGGTCGGTAATGAGGTCGGCGTGTTGGTCANTGAGCCAGCGGTCCAGATCTTCGTCAGTCATCGTCGGATCGCCCCCCTGCGAGGTGCTGGGNGAGCGCACGGCGCGCCAGTTTTAGNGTGCTACGCACTGCATCGGAGCTGATCTTCAATTCATCGGCGGTTTCCGCAGGGGTATAGCCGAGGAAGGCCCAGGCCATGACCTGTCGTTGCCGGTGCGGGAGAAGCTTTAACAGGCGCAGAACCTCGTGCCGCTGTTCGAAGGCGGCCAGATCCCCGTTGGCCGGCAGCAGAACTACGACCTCTGACAGGTCGCCGACAGGGTCCTCGACGGAGGCGATCCGGCGGACGTACTCCCGGGAGGCCACTGTCCGGGTCCAGGCCCGGGGATGCTTAATGTCCGTCCATCGTCGGTAGGCCGTGGTCATGGTCTCTTGGACGATGTCAGCGGCGTCGGCCAGTCGGGCCCCTTGCCATAGCAGGAACGCCACGAGCGTCGGGGTGAACTCCTGGTAGAAGTCTTCGAACACCACGGCCGCCGGCTCAGGCTGTTCCAGGGGCTCCGGTCGACCCAAAGGCTGGCCGGAGGGCGTATCTCTTACGCCGGTGCTCCCGGTGAGAGCTGCTTCCCCCTGCTCGCCACGCTCATCGGTCATCGTCACTCTTCCGCTCCGTCCCCGCCTCGACGGTGACGACAAGACGGCTGCCATCTGCACATCGTTCGTCGACCCGAACGCCGCAGGGCACCGCGGTCGCCACATCGACGAGGAGCCGGCCGTGCGCATGCTCGTAGTGGAACCGTGATCGTAGTCGTAGCCACAGGCCGAGCAGGGCGAACCCCTGCCCGGCCGCTGCCGTCACCGCCATTAGGATCATCGCGTTGCTCCATCTCCGCCGTACCGGGTCTGGGTGGTAGAGGTTGGAGAGGGGTTCGGCGTGAATTCGTCAGTAAACGTTCCAATTTCGGCCGAGGCGATGCCGCGCCGGACCCGGATCACTCGACCGCGAGCAGTTGTCCAACGCCGACGATCTCGTCGTCATTGTGTCCACGAACTCAGCGGCATCGCCCCGGGTGGCGGTGCTTCCCGGCGGCCAAGGATCATCCCNATAGCTGAGGTGATGCCGGACGGCGGCACGACGCGATGACCCCTCGAGGTCTGCGGCGGACACGTGCAGCCTGGCGCCGATCACCCACACCGGCAGCCGCTTGTCATCCGTCAAGCGGCGCGCCATCCGCTTCGAGATCACCGGCCAGCGGCGTGGAATCTCAGCACGCGGCACCAGATCCTCCGGCATCNCCTCGACGGCCACCGGCTCACTCGCCATCGAGCCCACCCGCCGCGGCGATCGCCTCATCCCACAGGCTCTGGTCGATCTCCGAGGAGATCCGAACCTGGTCGGCGTCGAGGCCGACGAGTTCGTCGTCGACCGGCGCCCCATCGGAAGCCAGGAACACGAGAAGGCGGTGGCCGGCGTCGGCAACCGCGAGCTGGATCCGACCCAGAAGGACCGGATGCGCCGGACGCCCCGGTGGTGCTACCAACGCCTTGACCCGTTCACGCGCGAACAACAACCGGTCGATCAGAACCGGCCGAGCGGGAGATCCGGCAGCATCCGCCGCCGCCTCCAAACCAGCCAGCGTGGCGAACCGCTCGTCGACGAGCACGCGGACCGCGGTCAGCGTCGCAACATCCGCGCCGGCATACGCCAAGTGCACAAGATCGCTTTCGGCGAGCAGCGCGCGGCGGCGGGCCACCGCCAGCATCCCGGGCAGCGGCATCTCGCCGGTCACCACGACACCCCATCCTCGTCGTCGGCAGGAACGGCCAGCAGCTCGGAACGGGCGCTGGTCGTCACCGCAAACTCTGCGAGAGCGCGGGTGACCACCGCCACCACCTCGGGGCTGCCCGGATCGTGACCCAAGCCGCGGACGACACTCTCGACGAGATCGAAGATCTTGTCCTGGCGTTCCCGGACCGCACTGTCCCACGCTGCCTGAAAACCGGCATCGATGGCCGCGCGAGCCGCGGTGACGAGCTGCTGGCGTTCCTTCTGATGAAGGGTTACGAGTGGGGATGGCCCGGATCGAACCGTGCCGTCCCGGTTCTCGACCTTCTNGACGAGCTGAACATGCCCGTCCTCGTCGACGGCCCCGTTGATCTGGTCTTCGATCATCGCGACGAGTCCGTTGGCCCGGTCCACCTCGGTCTTCAACGCCCACACGGGGTCGATGGGGATCGGCGCACCGTACCGGCGGAAGTCGTCGGTGATCTGCTCGCGGACCGCGGCGGCGCGGGCGGCGGGTGCGTTCCCGCCGTGCCTGCGGCACCGGCCGGCGCCCAGGTGCCCTGTCCCTTTCCCTGCTGGCTCCCGGCACAGGGCACCGTCCGGTCCGCGTCTTTGGGCGTTGCATCGGCCGGGGACCGGCGCAGGCGGGGNGTTGCCGTCGCTGCTGGTGCTGCTCGTATCAGTCATGATCTTTTCGCCTGACCTCACCTGTTCGTCGCTACTCTCGGTGACGGTATTCACGGAAGGGTTCCGGAGACGTGAATCCTCCGGCATTCCGTCACTCTCCGTCGTCAGCGGCCGGAACGCCTCGGCAGGGTCTTCCGGGCAGGGACCGGCGGAACCGTCGACGTCCGAACGGCCGTCGCCGCCTTCCCCTTGGCGGCAGCCGTCGTCTTCGCCAGTGGGGGAAGCGGCCGGGCGAGCAGCTCGGCGCGGCGGGCCCGGAGCGCCGCCCGGCGAGTCTCCCGGGCCGTGTCCGCAGTGGCGGTGATGGCTTCGCGTCGGGCGCGAAGCTGACCGGCACGGACGGCACGAACCTTCCCGGCAAGGTCATCGACACGGGCGGCGGTCTCCCGCAGGATTCGGCCCGGATCCGACGCGAACTCGACCGCGTCGGCGAGCCTGGCGACCTNGACGGCCAGAGGCGGCGGGGCTGCGGCCGCGGGCTTGGCCGGCGGGCTGGTCTTCCCTGCCGGGGCGGTCCGGCGGGGCGGGGNGGGNGGNGTCACGGGCATGTCGATCTCCGTTCGTAGGTGTGCTGTTGCGGGTGCCGGCCGGGCCGGCGGGTCAGGTGTAGACGCCGGTCTTCTCGATCTGCTCGGCGACGTGGCGTAGGAACTCGGCGACTTCCCGAGGGTCGGAGCCGGGGGCGACGGTCAGCCCGATTTCGGGTTTCGCCGGACGGGGGCCGGCGACGGCCCGGCCGTCGAGGGGGATGTCCACGTCGCCGATCCGCACCGTGCCCGCCTCGGACACCCGCGGGCCTGCGGCAAGGTCGCCGTCGAATGTCGCGGCGGCGTAGGCGGTCAGCACGGTGGTGCGGCCCCGAAATGCTTCGGACAGCAGGCCGGTGGCGATGGCCGTCAGCTCGGCGCGATGGTTGCCGTCGAGGTCGACGATCCGCTCGGCGACGTTCACAGCCGCAGACCACCACTCGTCGGCGCGGCGTAGCAGGGCGAGCGCGGGAACCGCCGCCGGGGTCCACTCGCCGGATGGTTGCCGTGTGGCTTCGACGTGCAGCCCGCCGGGCGGGAGCAGCTCGTCGCGGAACGGNACCGCCCTGCGGTTGTAGCCGTCGAGGATGCGGTCGACCTGGTCTCGGATCTGGGCGGGCAGGTCGTCGGGATCTGCGGCGGGGGTGCTGGTGCTGGTCATCTGGGGGGAGTCCTCTCGGTGTGGCTCGACGGGGGGTTCGCGGCGGCGGCGCATCAGACGGGGGCTGTGATCGTGTGGCGGGCGGGAAGGTCTTCGTAGCGGCCGCCCTGCGCTCCGCAGCACGGTGGTTTCCGGAGTTCTGCCATGTCGGATGCGCCGTGGGCGGCGAGCCACGGGCCGGTGAAGGCGAGGCCAGTCAGGCATTCGGCGCAGACGATTAGGAACACGCCGCCGCAGGTGCAGGCCCCGATTCGGGGTGGTGCCGTGCAGGCACCTTCGGTGGTGTCGGCGTGTACGGATCGGCAGAGGTTCGCCATCTGGGTGATGTTCATGTGGCCGCGGCTTTCGTGGTGGTGGTGGTGGTGACGTGGGCGATTTCGAGGCCGCTGGGGGTCTGGCAGCCGGGGCGGTNCTCGATGATCAGTGCGCCGGGATGCTCGTGGTCGGCTACGGCGGTGTTGCGGCACCGCGGGCACGTCCAGTGGGACGGGCTGCGCGGGCCACGCCATGGGGCTCGGGGTGAGTCGAGGTCGACGGTCATGTTCAGGCTCCTTTTGGGTTGTTGGTGGCGTGCCGTTCCCGCCGGTAGCGGCGGCGCGGCGGCGCCGGTATGTGGCCCGGCCGACGGCCTGGTGCTCGAGGCCGCACCAACCGGCGACCGGGGAGATGGCCGGGTCGGCGGGGGTGGCGCACCAGCGGCACGTCGGCTCGGCGGGCGGATAGGGGTCTGCCGGTTCGGGCTGGCCGGGTGGCTGCCGGCTGCCGGGGCAGCGGCGGCCGTCATCGCCGTTGTGGGCGTAGAGGGTGCTGTCGGCGCGGAGGCGGCGGGTGGCGCCCGCACACCGGGCATCGGCCAGTCATCAGCCGGGTCCGCCCGCGATGACGGATGACGCATCCGTCGGAAACTCGCATTCCAGCGCGTAGAGAGCTGTGCGTGCAGAGGGGTGTCTACCTCGCGCGCGTGTACGCGGGAAATGCGTCCTCCGGGCCGGATGCGTCATCCGTCATCGCCTTCGGGTCCATCGGCAAGCAAGCCGATACCGCGGTAGACGCGGCGCGCGGGCCGGGAGAGACGATCAGGGGTGACGGGATACTCCCTGGTCAGCCGCATCCCTACGGCCTTCGCGGAGAGTGCCTCGACGCCCATTTCGGAGCAGTGCGTTTCGTAGCGGCTACGGAAGTCGGGGACCGAGCACCACCAGTTGGGACCGATCGTGCACTCGTCGCGGACGAAGGAGGCGAGGGTGTCTTCGCTGACCCGGTAGTCGTCGGTCGCGGCCATGACCCGCGCAGGCTCGCCGAGGCCCCTGTGGATGACCTCTTGGGCGCCGCGCGCCATCCACCCGAGGATCGCCGCGCCCTCAAGGTCGAGGAGCCGTGCGTGCAGTTCAGGATCACGCCGGTCGGGCGGGACAACGTGGTCGAATGGGATGAGCCTGACTCGGCGCCAGAACGACGGCCCACCCTCGCGCACCTCGGGTAGGTGGTTCGTCGCGACGACGACGAGGTGGGATGGCGGAAAGTCGAAGAAGTCTCCGCGCATGAACCTGCCCGTCAGCAGGTCTCCCCCGGTGAGCCGCTTGACGCGCNCCTCGTCGAAACGGCGTCCGCTTGTCTGCTCGGAGCAGACGACTAGCCGGGCTCCCCGCAGACGGGCGATCTCCGTGGGGTGGGCGCTCCCGGTACTGGTCATCAGGAACCCGTCGGGTGCGGACACGGCGTAGCCACNGGTGTCGGCTACGCCAAGGAGTCCTTGGAGAACCAGGAGGAGGACGCCTTTTCCGTTCGCTCCGGAGCCGTAGAGGAGGGNCAGGATGTGGTCTCGGACGTCGCCGAGGAGCGCGAGGCCGCAGAGCCGCCGAACATAGGCGATCAGCTCGCTGTCCCCGCCGAATGTTTCGTCGAGGAAGGCATCCCACCGCGGGTGTTCGCCGCCGAGGTCGACCGGTCCGGGGGTGGCTCGGGTGAGCATGAGTGCGGGGTCGTGCGGGCCGAGTGCGCCCGTGCGTAGGTTGAGGACTCCGTTGGCGGTGTTGAGCAGCTCGGGGTGGCCGTCCATGTCGCGGGCGAGCACGGTGATCCTGGGATCGGACTGGGCTACGCGGATCGCGGAGGACAGTCCCGCGCTGCTCATGCTGATCCGCTTGTGGAGGGCGGTGTCGCGGTCGTCTTGGGGTAGCTCGCGTGCAAGCTTCTTCGCGGCCTCGCGGACGAAGGCGTCGTCGTAGTCGCGGTCCCATCGCTGCTCTGTCCAGCGCCACCAGGAGCCCATGTCTGAGACGCGCCGAATGACGGGCTGGTACGCCTCGATGAGCCGGTTGGCGTTGGCGTCGTCGGTCAGGTCGGTCAGGTCGCTCGCAGGCGGGGNGGGNGTGGGGCTGTGGGTCCGCTGCGCCTTGTTCGCTTTGGCTGCGTTGACGCCGCCCTTGTAGACCTCCTCGAACGCGGTTCTCGTGATCAGTCTTGCGGTGACGAGGGCGTCTTGATGGGCGAGCTTCGTCTTGCCCTGGACTCCGTGTCGACCGAGGAGATCGACGTGATCGCGTACGAGTTTCACCCGGGCGAGGTCGTTTTTCTCGCCGAGGAGCGCGGCGACGATGATCTCTTCATCCATCTCTGGCGGCGGCGGGTCGAGCTCGCGGCGGACCGCGTCGATCTCGTCGTCGCTGAGCGGTGCGTCATTCGACACACGCGGCTCCTTGGGGCAGGGGGGTGTGGATGCCGTGGGTCGCGGNGCGGACTGCTTCGCGTAGCGGCATGCCGGCGCTGACGCCGGCCCGGATCAGGTCGCGGAGGGCGGCGTCGTGGCTGCCGAGAGGGGCGATCTGCCGGGCGGCCCAGACGAGACGGCCNCCGGCCTTGCCGGCCGGGCCGCCACCGAGGATGAATGCGGTGAGGCGGCCAACGTCGGAAACGCTGACATCCAGGGGCGGGGCGATGCTGTGCCATGCGGCGCGAACGTCCCCGCCGTGGTGAAGATGAGCGAGGACTTCGAGCTTCGTCATAGTGCTGTCGGCCGGTAGCTCCGAGCTGGACGTGAAGATGTGGAGCACCGGCGGGTCGTCGTGGGAGACGGCGCTGGTACCGGTGCTCTTGCCCGGCCGGGTCCAATGCCGCTCGCCCGCGCCGCTGCTCCGGGAGCAGATCCAGCCGGCGGGTTCCAGCAAGATCGACCAGTCGGTTTCCGCTGACCAGCGGGCAGTGACCTCCATCGCGTCGGCCCCGCCGGATGCAGGCCGGATGACAACGGGCGGCCGTTCCGGTTCTGGTTCGGGGGCGGGCATGAGCTGGGCGAGCTCGTCGAGGTTGTAGCGCGGGCCGGTCTCGACGATGTGGACGAGTGGCCGATCCGAGGACTTGAAGTTCACCGTGCCGGGCAACCTCAACACCCGAGCAAGATCGCCTGTTTGATCAACGTGGTAGCCGAGCTCGGCAGCGTGGGCGCGGAGCAGATCGACCCATCCGCGGGTGATCCGCTCACCCTCAACGATGCCGAGGTGCGCGAGCCGGTGGAGNAGCCACCACACTTGCCAGCCGCCACCGCTCCACACCAGGCAGGTCGCCGGCGGGAACGGGGCGAGGACGCGAAGTGCCTCTTCGCGGGTCGGCGGGAGCGGTAGCCCGGTGTCGGTGGTTTTCGCGTGGTTGGGGCCTTCGACGTCGAGATCCGCTGCCACGGCGGCGACTGCAAGTACGTCGATCTTGCCGCCGCGCCGGGGGCGTCCGTCCGGCGTTGGCGGCGGGATGTGGCGGAGCGGGTGAATCCCGATGTACACGTCGCCGCTGGCGGCACGTCGGATGCAGTCGGCGGCGACGGCGCCGAGGTCCCCGCTGGTACGGGCGTGTCGTGGGCTGAGCCCGTTGCCGCCCTGCTTCCGATGTGGCAGTTGGAGGATGGCGTCGCGGCGTGTGCCGTCGCCGTCGTGGGCGAGTGCGGCGAGGAAGCCCCGGGCCTGCCGGATGTCGGTCACTGGCCGGGCCGCCGGATGTAGACGACGGTCGGGGGGCCGAAGATCTCGTCGAGGAATTCGACGATTTCAGCCTGGTAGCGGGTGGGGACTTCCCAGTGCGCCGGAATCCACCGCGCGCCGGGGATGCTCCGCAGGTCCTCGTTCAGGTTCTGGCTGAACGGCGCGTAGACCTCGACGCCGGTTTCGGTGATCTCGACGCGGGTGGGGCGGGTCTGCTGCCGGCCGTTCATGCTGCGACCTGCAGAGCAAGCCGGGCCGCGTCTTTCGGGTTGAGTCCGGCACGGATGAGGGCCAGGGCCTCCTGCTCCCAGGGGGCCCAGTTGCGGGGGGTAGTAGCGCGGATGGACCTGCGGGCGACGGGAAGGCGGCGCAGGACGTCGAGGGGCACGATGACGGCGGGCGGGCCGGCGTCGGCCCGATCAGGCGGCTTCGTCGCGGTCGACTGGGTTATCATCGGGGGCAGACTCCGTAGCGGGGGTCGTTGGTGATGCGTAGGTGACGACGGCCGGGGAGGGCACCCCGGCCGTCGGCGTTTCCGGGCTGGTCGCGCTCCGGTCGATACCGAGTAGCTGGCGCAAGCTGACGATCTGCTCGGGGGTGAACTCCGGGGCTCGCGCGGCGGCCTCCCGGGCGTAGAGGCGCAATTCCTCGTAGGTCCAGTGACGGCCGGTCACGCGGCCCGCCCATCGCTGTCGATGTCGATGTCGATGTCGATGTCGATGTCGAACAAGTCGCGCACCCGGGTGCCGAGTGCTCGGGCGAGCCACCCCTTGTCTGCGGGGGCCAGATCGCGTCTGCCTCTCTCGATCAGCGAGATGTAGGAGACGGAGAGACCTGCTAGGTCCGCGATGTCGGCTTGGCGCAGGCCATGNGCGAGACGCCAGGTTCGGAGTCGCGACCAATGGACGTGGGCTGTATCCATTGCCATGAATGGAACCTAGATCGCTGTCGCGCGTCTGTCAAATCCGCCANCGCTGGCAGTTTCCGCTGCACCGCAGGCAGATCATGATTTGATGTTGGTCTGAGACCACAACATCGCATGACACGATGTTGGACAGAGACCAACATCGGTGCGATCGTGACAGAATCGGCCGGGTGGACTCGGAACACATCCAGCCCGAAGGGGTCGCNGTCGGCCAGGCGCTCCGGCGGATACGGACGGCGCGCGGCCAGTCTCAGGGTGCCTGCGCCGAGCACCTGCGGCAGTGTGGTCTGCCCTGGAACCGGGACACCGTCGTGACCTTGGAGAACGGCCGGCGAGAGACGATCACGATCCGGGACCTACTCGGCCTGTCGATGGCCTATGACGTCCCACTCGCCGACTGGTTCGACGGTCCAGGCGAGATCCGTGTGAGCGACACCGTCACGATCACCCGAGGCGATCTGCAGCGGGCATTTCGCGGCGACCGCCTACCCCGCAACACCGACGTAGCCACGCCAGCCGAATTCGGCGCACGGCGAGGGTCAGGACGCCCCAGCAACCTCCCCCACCTGCCGACGCCCGGGTTCGGCCTCGGGCCGCGTCCACTCACCGAGGAGGAGAAGCGGTCACTCCCGCTTGCTCGGGCGCTCAACATGTCACCCGAGGTGGCACACGGCGTAGCCGGGTTTCTGTGGGGCCGCTCGCTGCAGGAGGAACGAGATCATCGGATCGGGGACAAGTCCGCGATCACACCGAGGTCCCTACGAGCGCACCGCGGAAACATGACGCGCCTTCTCGTCGCAGAGNCACGAGCCGCACTTGCCGCCGCGCCGATCGCCGAGCTGCATGGCGCGGTGATCGAGGCGCTTGATCGGGCAGAGACTCAGGTGCGGACACCCTCTAGTGACGACGCCGGCAGCGTCACCGACCGGATTGATCCCCCGGCCAGTTGATTTCGATCGACTCGGGGTCGAACCAGGGGCCCTTCCGGGTAGGCAAGATTCTGATGTGGATTCCGATACTGGCCAGTATCGCGTGCCGCTGGGACATGTCCCTGATCCCTACCCAGGTCGCCTCTGGATCGGCGATCAGCTCTCGGATCACATCGGCGGAGACTCCGGGCACCGTGCGCCGCGCCGTGGTGTTCGCCTTCTCGATGCGGGGCCGCAGGTCAGCAGTGATCCGCAGGAACTGCGGCCGGCTGATCAGGTCCGCGTTGTAGTCGTCCGTTGCCAGGGTGAGCTTTGCCTGTAGCCGGGATAGTTCCTTCTGCGCCTCACGGGCTCCGTCGTCGTTGTGGACGAAGAGGCTAGCGGCGTCNGGCCGGCTGAACCGCTCGATCACGGTGAGATCCACGACTTGATCCGTCTTCGCCTGGTTACGTCCGACGCAGCCCTTCACGCACTGGTAGAGGACGTGCTTGCCTACCTTGCCGACTCGAAGTTCGGCCCCGCACCCTTCGGCACCGCAGAGCGCGATTTCGGAGGCGTACGACAGCATGTGCCGGCGAGCACCCGATCGACTCGATACCCGGGCCGGATCGCCGAGAAGTGCGACGACCTGCGCGTGNCGGCCCTCGTCGACGATCGCCGGCCAGGCGGCCGGGCCGATGTCCTCGCCCCGGTAGATCCGCCGGCCGATGTTCGCCGGGCGTAGGGCGATCTTGCGAACACCGGAGTAGATCCACGTTTTCCCGCCGGGTGCGGGTTCGCCGCGTTCGTTGAGGATCGCGGTGACCGCTTTGAGGGATCTGCGGGCAAGGAGAAGATCAACAATCTCACGAACGACGGCGGCCTGGTGCTCGTCGACGAGGTCGCGGAATCCGACGACACGGCCCCGTGCATCCTGGTCGTACTCGCGCCGCCACCCGTAGGAGACCATGCCGTTGGCGCGGCCTTCGGCAGCGCGTTTGGCAGCCTCGCCGGTGACCCGCTCAGACTTGACCTCCGACTCCATCGTGTCGAATTCGCCGAGCAGCCCGGCCATGCCCCTGCCGTAGGCAGTCGAGAAGTCCAGGTGAGGGCCTTTGGTCGCGACGATCCGGACGCCGAGCTGTCCGAAGAGGCCGATCGCCTCGGCTCGCTCACTCCGATTCCGCCACAACCTCGAGGTCTGGAAGACGACGACGACCTTCGCCTGCCCCCCCTTCAACGCGGCGATCAGGNCGTTGTAGCCGGGTCGCGGCGCGCCCCNCAGGGCACTGATGTCGTCGTCGTGGAACTCGGCGACGATCCGAAGGGCGTAGCGGGGTGCGGCGTCGCGGTTGTCGGCGAGCTGGCCGGTGACACCCCGTTCCATGCCGAGTGGATCTTCCGAGATCCTGGCGTAGGACAGCGCCGGTTCGAGATCATCCGAGACCATGATCGGATGTTACCTGTTAGGGGCACTTCCGCTTCCCCGGCGGCCCCGGCAACACGTTCGGTGACGCCGACGCCTTCGTCACCCTGATGGACGATTTGGAGCGCAAGGTGTTCGGCCCCCTGCCGGACACCACCTGGATCTACCCGGGCCACGGCTTCGACTCGACGATCGGCACGGAGCGACCGCACCTGGCCCAGTGGCGCGCCCGCGGCTGGTAAGCACGCCCTGTCACGCATCCGCCACCGATCGGCTCAGAGTGTGGCTCCCACGGGGCGCCACGGCGGCGCGGCCTCGGAATTCTCGCCACCTTCCGAGCCGCGCGTGAAGGTGAGGTGCGCGGTGCCGCTCTCGGCGGTCTCCGCTCGCACGGAGTAGTTGTGTTCGAGGCCGCGCAAATCGTCCCAGAGGCGGACGCCGCCACCGAGGAGGATCGGGGCGATGGCGACGTGGAAGGCGTCGATGAGGCCGGCCCTGAGGAAGTCGCGGACCACCGTCGGTCCGCCGCCGATCCGGACATCGCGTCCGCCCGCAGCGCCCGCGGCCAGCTGCAGCGCCTCCTCGGGCGAGGCCGACAGGAAGTGGAAGGTGGTGCCGCCCGCCATCACGAGGTCCGGGCGCCGCTCGTGGGTGAGCACGAAGACCGGCGTGTGGAAGGGCGGGTCCTCGCCCCACCAGCCCCGCCACTCGGGATCGTTCGGGTGCACGTGCAACCCGAACTTGCCGGCTCCCATGATCTCGGCGCCGATCTCGGCGAAGTAGTTCGCGGCGTACGTGTCGTCGACGCCCGTCGTGCCCGCGCCGCTCGTGTCGCCGAGCACGCGTTCGCGGAAGGTGCGCGTGGCGGTGTAGGCGGCGACGAGCCGGAACCAGTCCGTGCCGAGGGGATCGTCGGGGGTCCCGTCGATCGTCGACCCGAAGCCGTCGAGCGAGATGTGCAGGTCGGCGCGCACCTTCATCANCAGTCCCATCCCCGTGCTTGCACTGGCTCGCGGCTCGATCGAGGAGATCGCGTCGAACATCTTCCCCCAGCACACCACCGCGGCCGAGGGAGGACGCGCCTTCGCGTTCCTGCGGGGCTACCAAAGCAGCGGCAGCGTGGCCACCGTGGACCAGGCATAGACCCGGTTGTCCCGGTTCAGGTCGATCAACTGCACCTCCGCGACCGGGTGACGACGCTGCGCGGAGTTGAGCCCTGACCCAGTCCGGTGCCGACCGTGTTGTGACGCTTCGTGGCAGCTCGGTAGACTTGCGCAGCCATGAGTGGGGCCGACGAGATGGAACGGCATGCCCACCCNCCGCGGGCCGTGACGTGATCGTCGGCCGGGAGCGGGTGGAGAAGGCCCTGCCCGGCTACACCGTGGGCGAGCGGCTGGGGTCGGGGGCGTTCGGGCTGGTGCTGGCCGGGCAGCACCAGCGGACGGGCCATCCGGTGGCGATCAAGGTAATGGAAGCCGAAGGCTCCGAGGGGACGACCTTCGGCTTCGCCGCCGAGGCCCGGGTGCTGGCTGGGTTGAACCATCCCCACGTGGTGCGGGCCTTCGACTACGTCGAGGCTGAGGGTCTGTGCCTGGTGGTGATGGAGCTGCTGGCGGGGGGCACGCTGACCCGTCGGCGGGTGGGGATCGGCCCGGAGCAGGTGTGCGCGGTGGGCCTGGCGGTCGCCGCGGCGTTGGGCCATGCGCATGGGCGGGGAGTGCTGCACCGCGACATCAAGGCTGACAATATCCTTTTCGCCGCGGACGGAACCCCTAAGGTCGGTGACTTCGGGATCGCGAAGCTGTTCGAAGGGTCGGCGGCCACCGCGAGCAGCCGGGNCGGGACCCCGATGTACATGGCACCGGAGCAGATCGAGGGCGGTCGGCTGGGGCCGGCGACGGACCTGTACGCGCTGGGCGTGGTGCTGTACCACCTGCTTACCGGAGCCCCGCCGTTCGACTCGCGACAGCCGCTGCCGGTGCTGTGGCGCCAGCACCTGAACGACCCACCCCCACCCATGGTCGGGGTACCGGCCTCGGTGGCGGCGGTGGTGCTGCGCGCGTTGGCGAAGGCCCCCACCGACCGCTACCCCGATGCCGCCGCGTTCGCCCTCGATCTCGCCCACGCCGCCACCGAGGCCTACAGCTCGGGCTGGCTCACCCGTGCCAGGCTGCCGTTGCACCTCGACGACCACGTCCTGCGGGCCACCGACCCGCCGGCACCTCCCCCTCGGGTGGGCGACAGTGACGACGCGAGGACAGTCGCCTCGGGAGCCGACGGCGGCGCTGTCGGGCCGGACGCCGGGAGCGAGAACGGCGGGCCGAGGCGCGCCCGGAGGCGGCGCGGGCGGGCACGACGGAGGGTGGCCCTGCCCCTGGCCGCGATGGCGGTGCTGGTGGTGGTGTCGCTGGTGCTCTGGCGCATCACCGGTGGGAGCAGCCCCGGCCCCAACCTCGACCGGGAGGCGGTGTCACGGCAGTTGGCCGCCGCATCAACGAAGAAGGCCGCCGACCAGCCTGACCTCGCCCGCCGGCTGGCGCTGGCCGCCTACCGCACCGCCCCCACCCCTCAGGCACGCAACAGCGTGCTGCGCCTGCTCGCCTTCACGAACCGGCCGCTGGCCACCCTCGCCGGCGGCTACGCTCGAACATTCAGTCCGGATGGGCGGCTGCTCGCCACCACCAGCGACGAGAATTTCCTCTCCACGCCCCCTGAGCCAGGCACCGTCCAGCTGTGGAATGCCTCCGCCCGCGGCGAGGCCCGCACTCCGCTGACCACCTTCGCCGACG
>NZ_LJFZ01000020.1:24057-49337 GCF_001420875.1 Frankia sp. AvcI1
GGCGTTCAGTCCGGATGGGCGGCTGCTCGCGACCACCAGTAAGGACGGCACCGCCCGGCTCTGGGACACCACCGCCCGCGGCAAGGTGGACCAGTCGTTGGCCACCTTCGCCGCCAGCATCGTCCTCAGTGCCGCGGCGTTCAGTCCGGATGGGCGGCTGCTCGCCGTCAGCGGCTGGGGCCGCATCGCCCAGCTGTGGGACACCACCGCCCGCGGCGAATTCCACACTCCGCTGACCTCCTTCACCGGCCACACCGGCCGCTTGGGCGCCGTCACAGCCGTGGTGTTCAGTCCGGACGGGCGGCTGCTTGCCACCAGCGGCGAGGACGGCACCGCCCGGCTGTGGGATACCACCGCCCCCGCGGCGAGGGCAACGCTGCGCTGACCACCTTCACCGCTCACACCGACTGGGTCTCCGAGGTGACGTTCAGCCCGGATGGACGGCTGCTCGCCAGCAGCAGCCGCGACGGTACAGCCCGGCTGTGGCCCACCACCGCCCGCGGCACGGTGGACCAGTCGTCGGCCACCTTCAGGTTTGCGCCCACGCACGTCTTCTGGGATGGCAGTGTGGTGTTCGACCAAGCCGGGCGGCTGCTCGCCACCAGCGGAGACGGCGATCCCCAGCTGTGGGACACCACCGCGCGTGGCGAGGTGGACCAGTCGTTGGCCACCCTCACGAACGCTGCCGCGGGCGTGGTACCCAGCCCGGATGGGCGGCTGCTGGCCACCGCCAACAGCAACAACATCACTCGGATATGGGATCTGGACCCCGACCGGTTCACCAAGGCCGCCTGCGCGGAGAGGGCCAACCGACTCACCGAGGCCGAATGGAAGGCTGTGCTACCCGAGGTCGCTTACACCCCACCCTGCTCCTGACCGGGGGCGCCAGCATCGCCGAGGTGCGGCTCGCGGCCGCGCGTCGCCCGGCTCAGGACGCCAGGGCGAACTCCAGGGTTGCCTGTGCGAGGTCGCGCAGGAACAGGTCACGGTCGAAGCCGTCGCCGTCGTCGGCCAGGTCCGGCGGCGGCGAGTGCATGAAGCTGAAGTGACCCGCGTTCGGCACGATGCGCAGATCCACGTCGCCCGGCGCACTTTTCAGCAGGATGGCCTGGTCGACGGGCGTGACGGTGTCGAGCTCGGCGGCGTGGACGAGCATGGGGACCGTCACTGCGGCCAGGGCGCCGGGAGCGGCGAACCAGCCGGTGGCGGGCGCCCACAGGGCAAGACGGCTGACCCGGGGTTCCCGCGGCACGTCCAGCGGCGTGCCGTCCCGCGCCCAGGGGGTCGCTCCGGCCAGGCAGAGGGCGGCCCAGCCGCCGATGGAGTGACCCACCGCCACGACCGCCGCGTCCGCAGACGCTTCCCGGCGGAGCGCCTCGACCAGCCCGGCCGGACGGGCGACCAGCTCGGCCGTCGTCGCCTCTCGGCCGGCCATGCGCTCGAAGTGGGGCGCGACGACCCGGCAGCCATGGGCGGCGAGATGCTCCAGGAGCGGCTGGTATCGCTGCGGGTCGCCGCCTGCGCCGGTGGCGAAGAGCACGATCCGCTCGGGCTCGGCCGGGCCCAGCGTCAGGATGTCCATGTGTCACTCCTCCACCACGCGCGGTTCTCCGGCGGGACCTGACACCCCGTCCCACCCGGCAGGCCCCCGTGCCGCATCAGGCTACTGAGCCGGTGCCGATCCCGGTCCGCCCCATCGGCCCGGACGTCGCTGTCCGCCGGGGTCGTGGCGAGGCCTACCCGGTGGCGAGAGGGTCGGCGACCGCCGGGTCGGGTCCCGGCCCGAGCTCGCCGGATCGGGACGCCCGCGCCGGGACAGCGGGCGTCGTGGGGCGGGCGGCGTCGGCCGGGGGGAGGCGGCCGAGGCGACGGCGGGTCGCGGCGGGGGCGGCGCGCCAACGGGAGTGCACGGCGGGTTCCCAGCTCGGCCGGGTCAGGCCGGCCGTGAGGCCGGCGAGGATCCCGGCGGCGCGGCGCGCGTCGTGGACGTGACCGGTGGCGAGTTTGCGGGCGGTGAGGACGACGAGCTGGCCGGCGTGCACCGCGGGCCAGCTCCAGCCCAGGGTGGCGCGGTGGCGACGGGCGTAGATGGCGGCCGAGCGGCCGAGCTCGGCATGCAGCAGGTCGGAGCGGCCGACGGTCTCACCGCCGACATGCACCACCGGCCATTCGTCGTCGGNCCAGGCAAGCCGGCCGCCGGCCGCGTACAGCCGGGTGAACAGGTCGGTCTCCTCGTAGTACATCCAGTAGGCGGGGTCGAAGCCGCCGAGGCGCAGGAAGGTCGGGACGCGGATGGCGAAGAAGGCGCCGACGGGGTGGCGCAGCTCCGGCCACCGGGCGACGGCCGCCGCTTCGCCGCGCAGCGTGATGAAGGCGTTCGTGCGCGAGGTCGGCAGCACGCCGCGGGACCGTCCGGGGCCGCCCTCGCTGGCGAGGAACGGGAATCCGACGACGTCGACGGACGGCGGGTACCAGGCGAGGAGCTTCGGAAGGACCTCCGCGGTGTCGTGGGGGATCGTCACATCACTGTTGATCACCAGTAGCCAGTCCGGCGCNGGGCCGTCCGCGAGGGCNCCTCGGACGGCGAGGTTGACGGCCGTGCCGTAGNCCACGTTGCCGTGGCCCTCGACGATCCGCACCCCGGCGGGCACCGGGCGCCCGGCGAGGGTGCCGTTCTCTACCAGCACCGTCTCGCAGCCGTTCATGGCGACCAGGACCGAGAGCAACTGGTGCANATGGGTCGAGCCTCCGNGGGACACGACGACCGCCAACAAACTGTGCATCATCCGCCTTCACTAAAACATAAAGCGATTACGAGAGGATCGATGATCGCCTCGCCGTACGTCCACGGAGTACACCGGCGAACATATCGGGCCAGGTTGATCGATCAGGATTTCGCCGATGCCGCCGCACTCATGGCCACACCCCCGTCCACGACGACAGTCGTGACCCACCCCACCCCGGCCGACCAGCCCGGACAGCTGTCGCGACCAGGGTAACTAGCGCATCGAAGTGCTCCACGTTTCCCTTCCCGGCGAGTCGCGCATCGCGACCGGTCCAGCCGTCAACCGAATCTTCCGAATCATGCACCGGAAACACTTCGGATGCGGATCACGGCATCACCCGAGCGAAATTCCGACCCCCGATCACGCTCACCTCCGTCGCCCCACGAGGCACCGAATCCGGCGCCGAACCCACGCCTGTCGCGCCGCCCGCCGCCGCCGGTCACCGGGCCGCGCCGCCCGCGTCCGCCGCCGCCCGCGTCCGCCGCCGCCCGCGTCCGCCGCCGCCCGGGTCCTGCGCGGTTCGGCGCCGCGGCCATCGCACATCACGGGCATGGGGCAGCGAGATTGCCCAAGTCGCGCTGTTTCGCCACCAGTCGTGACAGGGCCCTGTCAACGTGGAACGCATGCCGCACCCAGATCGACTGACCGCGATCGTCGAGGAGCTGCGCCGGGCCGGACCCGCCGGGCGAACAGCCGCAAGCCTGGCGGCCCGGCTGGACGTCAGCGTGCGAACAATCCGCCGGGACCTGCTCGCCCTCCAGGACGCCGGGGTTCCCGTCGGCGGGATCTCCGGACCCGGGGGCGGGTACGTGCTCGCCCAGCACGCGATGCTGCCGCCCGTCGCGTTCACCCAGGGCCAGGCGAGCTCGGCCGCCGTGGCACTGGCCGCCGCCGCGACCGGCCCACTGACCCGCGACGGCGCGGCGGNGCTCGAGAAGCTGCTCGACATCATGCCTGCGCCGCAGCAGCGACAGGTCGCCGAGCTGGCCTCGCGCGGCTGGGCAGGACCACCCGTCGTCGCCCGCACGGCGCTGGCCACCACGATCGAGGACGCGCTGCGGGGCGGCCGGGTGCTCGCGATCGACTATCAGGACGCCGCCGGCAGCCGAACCGTCGGCCGCCGGGTGGAGCCCCAGCTGCTCGCCTTCACCGGCGGCCACTGGTACCTGCTGGCCTGGTGCCTGGATCGGGGCGGCCCACNCTGGTTCCGCTGGGACCGGATCTCCCGCGCCGTCGACACCGGCCAGTCGGTGGACGACCGCGACCCGTTCGCAATCTTCACCGCGCCCCCGCCCGGCCTTCGGCGTATCCGCCGGGCCCCGGCGCCCGGCCCGCGCGGCGAGCCGGCGAGGCCGAGCTGACCGGTCCCGCGGGCCGTACCCGGCGGGCGGTCCGCCGGGGACAGGCCGACGGGCCGCCCGCGCCGGGCGGAATGCTGGCCTAGCGAGGGTGCCCACCGGGGAACCCGCCGCCCGCCCCGGCGACCTGGCGTGGTTCGGCCTGGTCGGCCGCCGGGGCCGGTGCGGAACTCGTCTCCGCCGCCGGCGAGCCTTCCACATCCGCCTCCACTTCGGCCTGCGCATCCGCCTCCGCTTCCGGCGCCGGCTTGTCGGCGGCCCTCTCCGCGGGCGGCTCGGTCAGCAGCGACCAGACCACCGAGACGGCCAGCGCGACGGCGATGACGCCGAGCGACAGNGCGATCGGCATGTGCCACACGTCGGTGAGCAGCATCTTCACGCCGATGAAGGCAAGGATGAACGCCAGCCCCGTCGCCAGGTGGTGGAACCGTTCCATCAGGCCCGCGAGCAGGAAGAACAGCGACCGCAGACCCAGGATGGCGAGCGCGTTGCTGGTGTAGATGAGGAACGTCCGGTCGGTGACGCCCAGGGCTGCGGGCACCGAGTCGAAGGCGAACAGCACGTCGGCGGTCTCGATCGCGACGAGGACGGCGAGCAGCGGCGTGGCGACGAGCCTGCCCGCGCGGCGCAGGACGAAGTGCTGCCCCTCGTACTGATCGGTGACCGGCATGACCCGCCGCAGCAGTCTCACCGCTCGGCTCTGCCCCGGGTCCATCTCGACCCCGCTGTCGCGCAGCATCTTCACGGCCGTGTAGATGAGGAAGGCGCCGAAGATATAGATGATGAAGCTGAACTGCTCGAGCAGGGCGACCCCGGCGGCGATGAAGACGAACCGCAGCACCAGAGCGCCGAGAACGCCGTAGAACAGCACCCGGTGCTGGTACTCCCGGGGGACCTTGAAATACGAGAAGATCAGCGCGAAGACGAACAGGTTGTCGACGGACAGGCTCTTCTCGAGCAGCCAGGCCGCCGTGTATTCGCCGGCGGCGCCGGGGCCCTGCCAGGCCCAGATCACCCCGGCGAAGCCGAGGCCCAGCGATACCCACAGCACGCTCCACCAGGCGGCCTCGCGGAAGCCGATGACGTGCGCCTTGCGGTGGGCCAGCAGATCGATGGTGAGGAGCCCGAGCAAGGCGCCGACGAAGGCGGCCCAGGCCCAGAGGGGAACGTGCACGGAGATCTCCAGAGGTGTCGCCGGTCGCGGCCCGGATGCGCCACCCCGGTTCCTCCGGGGCGGAAGGTGTCGCCCTGACCGGCCGGGCGCCGTTGCCAGCGGCCGGTCAGAGCACGTTCACGTACGCCACACCATCAGCAGATGAGCGTGCAGCGACGAATTAATTACTATTAGTAGCTATTGGGAGGCGCGATCGTCCCGGCGTCCCCGGACCGGATCCCTTGAGGGGGTCCGGTCCGGGGCGTGGCCGAGGTGGACCGGCCGGGCGGGCGAACTGCCCGCCGGCGGGATCAGCGCCAGAGGTTGCCGGGCCGCACCGGTCGGGTGCTCCGCCCGCGCAGCGGCGCCGTCTCGATCGCCTGGCTGAGCTCGACCGGGCCGACGGTGCCGACCATCCGGGGGCTGCCGTCCGCCACCGGCTCGACCACGACGACGCAGCCGGCGGCCGGCCGTTCGAGCAGCCTCGCGGGCAGGTCGGCCACCGCGTCGTCCGGGGCGGCGGTCGCGACCATGGACAGCGGGATGCAGACCCGGTTGACCCGGGCGAGGTCGCGGTCGTCCATCGGGACGGCGGCGAGGTCGCGCAGCAGCGCCACCCCGGCGAGCGAACCATCGAAGTCCTCGACCCCGAAGACGGCGCGGTGGGCGGGCAGGACCACGTCGTCGAGGGCGTCGTCGACGGTCGACCAGGACGACAGCGCCGGCGGCGCCGGGCTCATGACGTCCCGCGCCACCAGCCCCGCCAGGGCGGCGTGGGTGCGCTGCTGGGACTGGGCCAACCGGGAGGCCCCCAGCGCCAGCCAGCCGAGCAGCACCGCCCACAGCCCGACGAAACCGACGAGGAACACGCCCGCGACACCCACGGCGATCATTGACCAGCCGCTGATGACGCCGGCCCGGGCGACGGCCTGCTCGGCGCGCTCCCGGCTGCCGGTGCGGCGCAGCACCCGGGCGGCGATCAGCCGCCCACCGGAGCTGCGCGGGCTGGGCAGCACGTCGATGAAGGCCACCAGCAGCGCGAACGTACCCACCCAGACGGCCACCTGGCCGGCCAGTTCGAGCGTCCCCGCCGGCGCCAGCGCGCCGAGGGTGACAAGCAGCGCACCGGCCAGGGCGGTCACGCTGAGACCCGCGCGGGCGACCTGCGCCTCGGCGCGGACCTCGGCACCCGACTCGACGAACCTCGGGCCGGTGGCCGGGCTCCCCGGGCCGGTCGCGGAGTTCCCTGAGGCGGTGTTCGGCGGCACGACGACGTCGACTCCGCCGCCCGCGCCGAACGTGCCCGCAGATCCGGCCGCTCCCGAACGCCCGGTGGGCGAGGCCGACCCGCCCGGCGCAGGTGCGGGCCCGGCGCGGCCCGCGAGGGTCACGCCCGCCCCGCCGCCGCCCCCGTCACGGCCACCGAGGGCGACCGTCAGGCGGCTGCCGAAGGCGCCGAGGGTGATGCCGACGACGGTCAGCCCGGCCCGGCGGGCGGCCCGGGCCCGCCGCAGATCCGCGCCCAGCATGATGCCGACAAGCAGGCCCGCGCCGATCAGCCCGCCGCAGAGGTAGGCGAAACCGGGCCGGTCCGGCACGGTGGCCGGCAGCGTGATCGCGGCGAGCAGGACGGTGACGACCGCCACCGAGACGGCGAGCCCCGGACGCACCGTGATCGGCGGAAACCCTCCCCGCCTGGTGGCGTCGTGGGTGGTCATGTCCNCTCAGACTCCTCTCCGTTTCCCCGTTCCCCGGCCGGGGTGGCCGACCGGGTGCTACACATGCTCAACGTCTAGCGTGCCCTTCAACGTCCCGGCAGACACCGCACGGACTCCGCGACTTCGCCTATGATTTTGCTGCCGAGGCTCGGCAATCAGGAGCGGGAGGCGAGGAAGTGGACGAGGCGGACGAACCGGCCGGGACGGCCGCGGTCGACGACGACGCGCCGGCCGGTCTGCCCGAGACGAGCCTGACCCGGCTACCCCGCGCCGCCGTGCTCGCGGCTGCCGACTCCCGGCTGCATGCCGGCCTGCTCGGCGACTATCTCGACGTCCTCGCCTCGGCGGCGGACAGCGGCCGGCGGCTGACCCGGGCGGAACTGGAGGCGTTTCGCGACCTCGGCCAGGCGGCGGCGGAGTCCGGGGCGTCGCTGCGTGCCCTGGTCGACCTCTACCTTTCGGCGACCTGGCGGGTGTGGCCGTCGCTGCCGGCGGTGCGGGCCACCGACCGCGCCGCCCGCGAGCTGACCAGGGCGTCGAGCGAGCCGGTGGCGCCGCGGCAGCTCGCCGACGCGCTGCGCTCGGCCGGGGAATCGGTCGGGGCGGTCTCGCGCACCCGCGCCGCCGCCTCCGCGGTGCTGCGGGCCAGCGACGACGCCGTCGCCGCCGTGTGCGAGGGCTACGAGGCGGCCCGCACCGCCCGGGCGCGCTCCGAGGAGGCGCTGCGCCGCGAACTCGTCGACGACCTGCTCACCGGCACGTCGGCGGTGAGCCAGTTGCTGGAGCGGGCCGGGGCGTTCGGCCTGCGGCTGGAGGCACCGCACACCGTTCTGGTCGTCGCCGGCAACCGGCGCTTCCTCGACGGGCGGGCGCTGACCCGCGCGGCCGAGACCATCCTGCGCGAGCACAGCCTCACCGATCCGCTGGTCGCGACCCGCGACGGCCTGCTCGTCTGCGTGGTGCCCGAGCAGGGCGACCTGGCCCGCGGCCCGCAGCCGCCCGTTCGCGGCCGCGCCCCGGCCGGCCGGTCGGCGGCCGGGGTGGACGCCGCCGGCGGCGTCGCGGCGGCCGGGCAGGCGCGCGGCGCCGCGCCGGGGCCGCCGGGATCACCGGGATCACCGGGCCCGTCGGGATCACCGGGGGCGCGGGCCCGGCCCGCGGCGGCCGCGGGCAGCCGTCCGCCCGGCCGGCGCCGGGCGGACGAGTCGGGGGCCGCGGACGCGGGTTTCTCCCCGCTGCCCGCGTTCGCGCCCACGCCGGAGGCCCCGGCCGCGATGGCCGCGCTGACCCGCCGGCTGCGGGCCGAGCCCGGCCTGCTGTGGCGGGTGGGGGTCGGCCGCGCGCGCAGCGGCGTCGCCGGGGTCCGGATCGGTTTCGAGGAGGCCCGCGGCGCCGCGGAGCTCGCCGGCCGCCTCGGGCTGGAGGGAGCCGTCGTCCACACCGACGACCTGCTCATCTACAAGGTCCTGCTGCGCGACCGGGAGGCGCTGGCGGAGCTGGTCGAGGCGGTGCTCTCGCCGCTGCGGGCCGCCCGGGGCGGCGCCGGCCCGCTGATCGACACCCTCGACGCCTACTTCACCACCGGCGCAGTGGCGCTCGCCGCGGCACGTCGGCTGCACCTGTCCGTGCGGGCGTTGACCTACCGGCTCGACCGCATCCACGCGCTGACCCGCCACGACCCGACCTCCCCGACGGATCGGTACGTCCTGCAGACGGCGGTGCTCGGCGCACGGCTGATCGGCTGGAACCCGGCTGGCGGGTGAGCCGCCGGCGGCCGGTCGGAAACTGTCGGAGGGCTGTGGTGTTCTGGTAGACGTGAGCACAACGTTCGAACGGCCCAGCCTCGACATCGAGCGGACGCGCGCCCCGTTCGAGGTCGTGTCCGACTTCTCCCCGTCGGGCGACCAGCCCGCCGCGATCGACGAGCTGGCCCGGCGCGTGCGGGCCGGCGACACCAACGTGGTCCTGCTCGGCGCGACCGGCACCGGCAAGTCGGCGACGACGGCGTGGCTCGTGGAGCGCCTACAGCGGCCGACGCTGGTGATGGCGCCGAACAAGACGCTCGCGGCGCAGCTCGCCAACGAGTTCCGCGAGCTGCTGCCGCACAACGCGGTCGAGTACTTCGTCTCGTACTACGACTACTACCAGCCCGAGGCGTACATCGCGCAGACCGACACCTACATCGAGAAGGACTCCNCGATCAACGAGGAGGTCGAGCGGCTGCGGCACTCGGNGACGATGAGCCTGCTCACGCGGCGGGACGTCATCGTGGTGGCGAGCGTGAGCTGCATCTACGGCCTGGGCACGCCGCAGGAGTACATCGACCGGATGGTGCGGCTGNGCGTCGGTGACGAGATCGAGCGGGACCTGCTGCTGCNCCNCTTCGTCGACGTCCAGTACACCCGCAACGACCTGGCTTTCACCCGGGGGACCTTCCGGGTCCGCGGCGACACGGTGGAGGTGTTCCCGGTCTACGAGGAGCTCGCCGTGCGGGTCGAGATGTTCGGCGACGAGATCGAGCGGCTGACCTACCTGCACCCGCTGACCGGGGAGATCGTCCGCGAGGTGGAGGAGATCTTCGTCTTCCCGGCGACGCACTACGTCNCCGGCCCGGAGCGGATGGAGCGGGCCATCGCGGGGATCGAGGCGGAGCTCGCCGAGCGCCTCGCGACGATGGAGCGCCAGGGCAAGCTGCTGGAGGCGCAGNGGCTGCGGATGNNCACCACCTACGACATCGAGATGATGCGCCAGGTCGGCTTCTGCTCCGGGATCGAGAACTACTCCCGGCACATNGNCGGCCGCGAGGCCGGCACCGCGCCGCACACCCTGCTGGACTACTTCCCCGACGACTTCCTGCTGGTGATCGACGAGTCGCACGTGACGGTCCCCCAGATCGGCGGGATGTACGAGGGCGACATGTCCCGCAAGCGCAACCTCGTCGAGCACGGCTTCCGGCTGCCCAGCGCGATGGACAACCGCCCGCTGCGATGGGAGGAGTTCCTGGAGCGCATCGGCCAGACCGTCTACCTCTCGGCGACGCCGGGCCCCTACGAGCTGGGCCGGGCCGACGGCGTGGTCGAGCAGATCNTCCGGCCGACCGGGCTGCTCGACCCGGAGGTCGTGCTCAAGCCGACGAAGGGGCAGATCGACGATCTCGTCCACGAGATCCGCCTGCGCGCGGAGCGCGACGAGCGCGTCCTCGTCACCACGCTGACCAAGAAGATGTCCGAGGACCTCACCGACTACCTGCTCGAACTCGGCATCCGGGTGCGCTACCTGCACAGCGAGGTGGACACCCTGCGCCGGGTGGAGCTGCTCACCGAGTTGCGCCGCGGCGACTTCGACGTCCTCGTCGGGATCAACCTGCTGCGCGAGGGCCTCGACCTGCCCGAGGTGTCGCTGGTGAGCATCCTCGACGCCGACAAGGAGGGCTTCCTGCGCTCCGACAAGTCGCTGATCCAGACCATCGGCCGCGCCGCCCGCAACGTGTCCGGCCAGGTGCACATGTACGCGGACAAGATCACCCCGTCGATGCGCCACGCCATCGACGAGACGAACCGGCGCCGCGAGAAGCAGATGGCCTACAACGCCGAACGCGGCCTCGATCCGCAGCCGCTACGCAAGAAGGTCGTCGACATCCTCGACGACATGGTCCGCGAGTCGGCCGAGGGCGAGCTGATCGGCGGGGGCGGGCGGTCACAGTCACGCGGCAAGGCGCCGGTGCCGGGGATGAAGTCCCGGGGCGGGGCGCAGGGCACGGTCGGCCGGTACGCCGCCGAGCTCGCCGGGATGCCCTCGCACGAGCTGGCGCAGCTCATCCGCCAGCTCGACGACCAGATGCACGAGGCGGNCAAGGAACTTCAGTTCGAGCTGGCGGCCCGGTTGCGCGACGAGATCGCCGAGTTGAAGAAGGAGCTGCGCGGCATGGGTGCCGCCGGGGTGCAGTAGCCCACGCACCCGGCCGCGACGTGCGTTGGTTACGGGGTGGCGGCCGGGGGGTGTTCGGTGGCGGCCCGGGCGTCGCGGCGGGCGAGCAGCTCCCGCCAGACCTCGTCGAGGCGGGCGTCGAGCTCGTCGAGGCTGCCCCCGTTGTCGATGACGATGTCGGCGGCGGCGCGGCGCTGTTCGTCGCTGGCCTGCGTGGCCATCCGGGCGAGTGCCTGGTCGCGGGGCAGGCCGCGGCCCTCCAGCCGCACCAGCCGCAGCTCGCGCGGCGCCTCGACGACCAGCACCAGGTCGTAGTTGNCCTCCGCGTGCACCTCGACGAGCAGCGGCACATCGTGCAGGACGATCCCGTCCGAAGAGAGCTGCGCGATCCGCCGGCCGGTCTCGGCCCGGATGAGTGGATGGATGATCGCCTCCAGGCGCCCACGGGCCGCGGCATCGGCGAAGACGATCCGGCCGAGTGCCGGGCGGTCGAGGCTGCCGTCGGGCGCGGCCAGCTCGGCTCCGAACTCCGCCAGCACGGCGGCGAGGCCCGGGGTGCCCTGAGCGACCACGTCCCGGGCGATCTGGTCGGCGTCGATCAGCAGCGCCCCGCGAGCCGCGAGGCGCGCCGACACCGCGCTCTTGCCCGAGCCGATACCACCCGTCAGACCCACTGTGAGCACGATGCCGAGTCTGCCAGCCCGTGCCGGTAGATGTTCCGCCGGGCCGGCGGGCGCGGCAGCTGCACTGATCGGGCACTTTACTGCTCGGCCACCTCGGCCTACCGCCTTCGCCGCGCGGGCGGCGGTTGGCAGACTGGTCCGTGTGGGGGTAGCCGAGACGGGGCGGGCGCAGTCCGTTCCCACGCCCGCCGTCCCCAGGCCTGCCGTTCCTGAGCTGCCAGGTGGCGCCGACGCGGCACGGGCCGGTGGCGCGGGAGGAGCAGGACGGGCCGACGGCCCCGCACGGGCGGAGCCGGTCGAGGACCCGGCAGGAGTGAGCCCAGCCGAGCACGCCACAGAGGCGGGGCCAGCCGAGCACGCCGCAGAGGCGGGGCCAGCGGAGCACTCGTCCCGGGCGGTACCGGCCGGGCGACGGCTTGCTCACCGATTGTGGCCGGTGCTGCTCACCGGCTCGCTGCTCGGGCTCGGCGCCCTGGGGCTGGCCCTGGTGCCGGCGCTCGCCGGCCGGGCGCCGCTGCTGCTCATCGCGCTGCGGCCCACCTGGGCGATCCTGCTGCTGGTGGGCGGGTCGGTGCCGTTCGTGCCGGCTCTGCTGGTCGCCGCGTTCTTTCGGGCCCTGGTCGACGTCGGCTACTTCGGGCTCGCGCGCAACAACATCCGCTCGGTCCTGTTGCGGCGTCTCGGCGACAGCCGCCTGGTCACGGCCCTGGGCCGACCGGGGACGCAGACTCCCCTGCTGTGGTTCTGCCTGGTCAACACCAACGCGGCGGTCGACGCCGCGCTCGGTGCGGGTGGTGTGCCGATGCGTCGATTCCTGCGGTTCCTGATTCCCGGTTCCCTGCTGTCCGCCGCGCTCTACCTGACCGCGGCGCGGGCGGTGGCCCCCGGGATGCGCGGCGCCGTGAACTGGCTGGACGCGCACATGACCTACCTCGTGCTCGGCGGTCTGGCGCTGGCCCTCGCGCAGGCGGCCGCGCGGGCCGGGCTCCGGCAGTGGCACGGCCGGCGGGGCAAAGTACCGGAGGACCAGCTTCGCCNCCATGGCGATGACACGCCATAGCGCAACAACCACACAACACAGACACGCCAGCACACTCTGGACATCCTGCGCCGCAGGTAGCAGGGTCGGTGGCCAGGAGTCACACCACCCGTCGGAGGCACGCCGGGCCTCGGTCCCGGCCGCCGCCGCCACCCTCCGGAGTCGATCATGCCCTGCCCCCGCCCCACCGCGACGAGCCCCGTCTCCCCGGGCGCCACCGTCCCTGGCCCCACCGTGCCCTGCGCCGTCCCGCCGCACGTCCTCGAACGCATCGTCCGCAACGGCAGCGACGACCAGCGTTCCTGGGCGCTGTCCACCCTGCTGCAGGACAGNTCGCACCGCACGATCCGCCTCCACAACGCCCAGCTTCGCTCGGCGCAACGCGGAGTCGTACCGCCGCGGCTGGACCCGGACGCCGGTCCANGGCGCACGGTCGCAGACGCCGCCGGCACCGAGTCGCTGCCGGGCAGAACGGTCCGCACCGAGAACGAGCCTGCCGTCGACGACGTGGCGGTCAACGAGGCCTACGACGGCCTCGGTGCCACCTTCAGGTTCTACTCGGAGGTGTTCGGCCGCGACTCGATCGACGACGAGGGAGTGGGACTGCTCGCCAGCGTCCACTACGGCGACCACTACGACAACGCCTTCTGGAACGGCCGGCAGATGGTGTTCGGCGACGGCGACGGCGAGCTGTTCCAGCGGTTCACGGTNTCGCTGGACATCATCGGGCACGAGCTGACCCACGGCGTCACCGAGGACGAGGCGGCGCTGATGTACGTCAACCAGTCCGGGGCGCTGAACGAGTCGGTCAGCGACGTCTTCGGTTCTCTGGTGAAGCAGTACGCGCTCGGGCAGACGGCAGAGCAGGCCGACTGGCTGATCGGCGACGAGCTGCTCACCGACGCGGTGCAGGGCGTCGCGCTGCGGTCGTTGAAGGATCCCGGCACCGCCTACGACGATCCCGTGCTCGGCGACGACATCCAGCCCGCGCACATGACCGGCTACGTCCAGATGACCGGTGACAACGGTGGCGTGCACATCAATTCCGGCATCCCGAACAAGGCGTTCTACCTCGCCGCGATCGCGCTCGGCGGCTACGCGTGGGAGCGGGCCGGCCGCATCTGGTACGAGAGCCTGCGCGCCCCGCAGGTGCGGCCGAACGCGACCTTCCGCTCGTTCGCGGCGGCGACGCGCCGCCAGGCCGGCGTGCTGTTCGGCGCGGACGAGCGCAGGGCCGTCACCGAGGCGTGGCGCGAGGTCGGCATCGCGGTCTGACGCCGCCGGGCCCAGAGCCCCACGAACCGCATGAAACACCCAGCCTCGGCACAGGCTCCCCACAGCGGGGCCCGGCAGCGTGTCCTCCAGTCGCCACACCGGCGGTCCCGCTGTCCCGAGGAGGAGCATGAACCACGTCAGGATGTCCCGGTTCGCGGGCCGCAAGGGCGCCGCGACGCGACGACACCGGCTCATCCTGCCACTGCTCACGGTCACCCTGACGGCGGTGCTGGCCGGATGCGGGGGCGCCGGGAGCAACGCGGCGGCCGGCGCGGCCTCGTCGGGGACCGCCCCGTCGGCGACCCCGTCCACGGGGGCGACTCCGTCCACGGGGGCGACTCCCGCCACGGGGGCGACTCCCGCCGCCGGCGCGTCGGAGGCGATGGTCGCCTACCGGACCTGCCTCGCGAACAACGGGGTGACGCTGCCGACTCCGGGCACCGGCACCCCGAGAGACGCCCCGGCGCAGGGCGCCCGTCCGACCGGCGCCCCGCCGTCGGGCGCCCCGAACGGCGGCGGACCCGGTGCCGGCGGCGGACCCGGTGCCGGCGGCGGGACGGGGGCCGGCGGCGGATCTGGCGGTGGTGCGCGGCCGGGCTCTACCGCGGCCCCGCCTGGCGTGGATGCCGACACCTGGCGTACCGCGCGAACCGCCTGCGCGTCGCTGGCGCCCACCCCCCCGGCGACCGCCCCGGGGACAGCGGCCGCACGCTGACCCGCGCGCGATGGTGGGTCCGGGCGGTCAGCCGTGCGAGGTGGTGGTCCGTGTGGTCAGCTGCGCGACGGGGGTCGACCCTCGATGCGCCGGCCCGACCGGGCGGGCACTCCCTGCTGCTGGCCGCGTCCCCCCGGCCCGGCTCCCGCCTCGTCCCCGGTCGGGAGCGAGTCCGGCCGCCCGGCCTCCGCCGACCCCACGCCCCCGGCCACACCACCCCCGGCCGTCTCACCCCCGGCGCGCCCCTCCCCCGGCACCTTGCCACCGTCCGTCAGTCCGCCACGGGGCAGTCCCCCGGCCCACTCCGCGGGGGCGCGTTCCGAGGCCGGCAGGGTCGTGGGCGGCAGGGTCGTGGGCGGCAGGGTCGTGGGCGGGGCCGACGGTCGTGCCGCGGCCCGGGAGCGGAGCAGCTCGGACATCTTCGCCGCCGGCAACGGCACCGAGATCGCCTCGCCCTGAAGCAGGTCGCAGCCAAGGTCGATCATCATCGCCAGCGTGCGCTCGTCCTCGATCCCCTCGCCGACCACCCGCAGCCCGAGCCGGTGGCCCAGGTCGAGCACCGATCGGACGATCGCGGCGTCGGGCAGGCTGCCGCGGGCATCCGTGACGAAACCCCGGTCGATCTTGACCTCGTCGAAGGGGAGCGTCTTGAGGATCTCCATCGAGCTGTAGCCGGTACCGAAGTCGTCCAGGGACAGCGAGACTCCCTGCGTCCGCAGTTCACTCAGCATCGTCGCCGCCCGGGTCGGCTGGGTGACCAATGCGCTCTCGGTGATCTCCAGGGTGAGGACGTCGCTGGCCAGGCCGTGGGCCGCCAGTGAGCCGGCAACGACCTGGGGCAGGTCGTCGAGCACCAGCATCCGGGCGGAGAGGTTCACCGAGACGGGCAGGCGCAGGCCNTCGTCCGCCCAGGCGGCGCACTGGCGCAGCGCCTCGTCGAGGACCCAGCGGGTCAGATCGGCGATCAACGGGGAGCGTTCGGCGACGGGCAGGAACACGCCGGGCGCCAGCAGCCCCCGCGTGGGGTGGTGCCAGCGCAGCAGCGCCTCCGCGCCGACGATCCCACCCGAGCATGCCGACTGCAGCGGCTGGTAGTACAGCACCAGCTCGCCGCGAGTGATCGCGGTGCGCAGCTGCGCGTACAGCGCGATCTCCTCGGGCCGCACGCCGGTGATGCCGGGATCCCACAGCCCGACGCTCTCCCCCACGCGCTTGGCCCGCAGCAGCGCCGAGTCGGCGCAGGTCAGCAGCCCGCTCATGGTGGTGCTGTCGCGGGGGGCGACGGCGATCCCCACGGAGGCGTCCACCTCGACGTCGACGCCGCAGACCTGGAAGGGGCCCTGGATCTGGCGCAGGACCCGCCGGCCGAGCACCCGGCGCCGCTTCGTCTCCGCCGCGGTGGGCACCGGCAGGGGCGCTCCCGGGCGGCTGGCGGCCATCGCGACCGTGGAGGGGACCGGCATCCCGCGGAAGACGAGGGCGAACTCGTCCCCGCCGGCCCGGCCGACGAAGGCCGGGATCGGCCGCAGCCCGGACAGCGTCCTCGCGATGATCTGCAGCAGCCGGTCCCCGCCGACNTGCCCGAGCGCATCGTTGATCTCATGGAAGCGGTTGATGTCGACCAGGATCAGGATCGCCTCCCGACCCTCCGCCTGGATCTCCGCCACGGCGGTCTCGCCACCTTCGAGGGTGCCGGCCCGGTTGGCCAGGTGCGTGAGGGGATCGGCGTGGCTTTGCAGCAGGCCCGCCCGGAACAGGCCCTTCACCACCGCTCCGGCCACGACCGTGCTGAGCGCCGCCGACATCGGACCCGCCGTCTGACCCAGGTCGCCGCCGGCCGCCACGCCCGCCACAAGCGCGCCGGTGATCATGGCGATCACCAGGACCGCCATGGGAGCCGTCACCAGAGCGACATACGCACACAGCGGGGGGAACCAGACCAGGTACATGTCGGCGTCGCTGCCGGCGCTGGCTCCGGCGAGCGCGAGGGCGAGGGCGGCTGCCAGCGAGGCGGCGGCGAACGGCGGCACCCAGCTCCAGCGCGGCCTCGCCACCAGTCCCAGCACGACGTTGGCCGCCGCGACCAGCAGGCCGACCCAGCTCTCCCAGCGCAGCTGGCCCGGTGAGCCGGGCAGGACGGCGGCGAGCAGGAACAGGGCGGCGGCGCCCGTCGGCGCGGCGACGAGGAACCGCCGACGGTCGGCGAACGTACGACCGCTGTGCACGAACCGCATCCCTCCCCGCCGCTCCGGCCGGTCCACAGGACGTGGCCCGGACCGCCCATTCCGCCACGGTCCCACGGCGGGCTATTCGGCTGGGTCGACATATCCGGCGGAGAATTGCGGGCCGCACCAGGGCCACGGTGACCCGGTGCCGAGGTCACCACCCGCGACGCTGACGAGATCCAGGTCAGGCTTTCTTCAACATAGCCGGTGCGGCGCAGCGGCTAACATCCGCGTCCGATACCTGCACCGCCACCACGCGACCATGTCCGGACATAGCCCGCCGCGCGTCCACGGAAATCCCGGCCGGAACGTATACAGACCATCGGCACAACCTCCCCGGGAATGGGCGTTTCCGGCATTCAGTGGGCGGCGTCGTCCCAGGTCCGGCCGGCTCCGACGCTGACGTCGAGGGGCACCGACATGGTGTATGCCGACGTCATCTCGGCGCGGACGAGCGCCTCGACCGCGTCGTACTCGCCGGGAGCGATCTCCAGCACGAGTTCGTCGTGGACCTGGAGCAGCAGCCGGGAGGCATGCCCGCCGGCCCGCAGCGCCCGGTCCACCCCCAACATGGCAATCTTGATGATGTCGGCGGCCGAGCCCTGAATCGGGGCGTTGAGGGCCATCCGCTCGGCCATCTGCCGGCGCTGGGCGTTGTCGCTGGTCAGGTCGGGCAGGTAGCGCCGGCGGCCGAGCATCGTCTCGGTGTAGCCGTCCCGGCGGGCTCGTTCGACCACGCCGCGCAGGAAGTCGCGCACCCCGCCGAATCGGCCGAAGTAGGCGTCCATGTGCTCGCGCGCCTCGTCGGGGGCGATCCCGAGCTGGCTGGCGAGTCCGAACGCCGACAGCCCGTACGCCAGCCCGTAGGACATCGCCTTGATGCGCCGCCGCAGTTCGGGGTCGACCTCGCTGACGGGCAGGCCGAACGCCTCCGNGGCGACGAAGGTGTGCAGGTCTTCGCCGGACCCGAACGCCTCGATGAGGCCCTCGTCGCCGGACAGGTGCGCCATGATCCGCATCTCGATCTGCGAGTAGTCGGCGGTGAGCAGGGTCTCGTAGCCGGGGCCGACGACGAAGGCGCGCCGGATCTGGCGCCCCTCGGCGGTGCGGATCGGGATGTTCTGCAGGTTCGGGTCCGTGGACGACAGCCGGCCCGTGGCGGCGATCATCTGGTTGAACGTGGTGTGGATGCGGCCGGCATCGTCGATCATGGGCAGTAGCGAGTCGACGACGGTCTTGAGCCTGGCCACGTCCCGGTGGCGCAGCAGCACCGGCAGCAGCGGATGGTCGGACTGCACCGCGAGCCACGCGAGGGCGTCGGCGTCGGTGGTGTAGCCGGTCTTGATCTTCTTGGTCTTGGGCAGACCGAGGTCGTCGAACAGGATCTGCTGAAGCTGCTTGGGGGAACCGAGGTTGAACGTCCGGCCGACGATCTCGTGGGCCTGCGCGGCGACGGCCGTGACCTCGCCGCCGTAGTGCTTCTGCAGCTCGGTCAGATGATCCTGGTCGGCGGCGATGCCGGCCCGCTCCATCCCGGCGAGGACCGTGACCAGCGGAAGCTCCATGTCCCGCAGCAGGACCGCGGCGGAGCGGCGCTCCAGGTCCGCGTCGAGCTCGTCGGCGAGCTCCAGGCACGCGCGGGCCCGCACCGCGTCGGCGTGGGACTCCTCCGCCTCCCCGGAGCCGTCGAGGGTGAGCTGGCCGTTGCCGGCCGGCTCGACGGCCAGATCCCGGTGCAGGTAGCGGGCGACCAGATCGGCCAGGTCGAACGAGCGCTGGCCGGGCAGGGCCAGGTAGGCGGCCAGCGCGGTGTCACTGGTGACGCCGGCCAGTGTCAGGCCCAGCTCCGCGAGAGCCAGCATCGGACCCTTGACGTCGTGCGCCGCCTTCGGCTGGTGGGCGTCGGCGAGCCAGCCGCCGAGCGCCGCCAGGTCCGCCGGGGTGAGCTGGGTCGGGTCCAGCCAGGCCGCGGCGCCGTCGGCCGAGGCCAGCGCGAGGCCGGACAGCACGCCCGTGCCCCGCCCCCAGGTTCCGCGGGGATGCAGGCCGGTACGGCCGACGCCGCGGGCGTGCTCGTCGAGCCACTGGGCCACCTCGTCGGGGCCGAGGGTGGTCAGCTCGACCTCGAAGCCCTCCTCCACGGGCGGCGGGGCGGTGGCCAGGGCGGCGTAGAGGCGCTCACGCAGGACGNGGAACTGCAGCGTGTCGAACAACTGGTGGACGGCCTCGCGGTCCCAGGGACGCAGGCGCAGCTCGTCCGGGCCGACGGGGAGCGGGACATCGCGCGACAGCTCGGTCAGCGAACGGTTGCGGATGACCGACGCCAGATGGGCGCGCAGCGACGCCCCGGTCTTCCCGCCGATCTCGTCGGCCCGGTCCACCAGCTCGGCGAGGGACCCGAACTGCTGGATCCACTTGGTCGCGGTCTTCTCCCCCACCCCCGGCACGGAGGGCAGGTTGTCGGACGGGTCGCCGCGCAGCGCCGCAAAATCCGGGTACTGCACCGGCGAGAGACCGTACTTCGCCTGCACCTCGTCCGGGGTGAAGCGGGTCATGTCGGAGATGCCCTTGCGGGTCATCAGGACCGTGACCCGCTCGTCGACGAGCTGCAACGCGTCCCGGTCGCCGGTCACGACCAGCACGTCCATCCCCACCGCGGCGCCCGCGGTCGCGAGCGTGGCGATCACGTCGTCGGCCTCGTAGCCGGCGGCGCTGACCCCCGGCACGGCGAGCGCGTCNCACACCTGATGAATGAGGCTGACCTGCCCGACGAAGTCGGCCGGGGTCTCCGAGCGGCCCGCCTTGTACTCGGCGTACTGGGTGTGGCGGAAGGTCGGCGTCGGCAGGTCCCAGGCGACCGCCACGTGGGTCGGCTTCTCGTCGCGCAGGACGTTGATGAGCATCGAGGTGAATCCGTACACGGCATTGGTCGGCTGACCGGTGGTGGTGGAGAAGTTCTCCACCGGCAACGCGTAGAAAGCGCGGTAGGCCAGCGAATGCCCGTCAAGCAGCAACAGCCGCGGGACCGTGGCTGCGGCTGCGGCTGCGGCCTTCTTCGCCGCGGGCGCCGCCTTCTTCGCCGCGGGCGCCCTCGCCGGCCGAGCCGCCGCCGTGGGCTTCGCCGCCGCGGCCGACCCACCTGCCGCGGGCGCGCTCGTCTCGACGGCATCGCCGGCTCCGGCAGCGAGAGCCGCGTCGGTCGACAACTCGGCCCCGGCGGACCCCGCCTCGTCGGCGGATCGTGCTTGGCCAGCGGATCGTGCCTGGCCGGCGGACCCTGCCTGGGCGACCGACCCCGCGTCGGCGGCGGACCCCGCCGGCGGAACCTCGGCGGCGGACGGAGCCGACTGGTCGGCGGGCGAGTTCGACGTGGTGACGGACACGCGGCGAGTTTAGGCCGTGCGTCCGACAGTTTCGTCGCCTGTGGGCGGTCCGCCGCGGCGCGGGGCCACTGCACGCCCGGCACCACGCGGTGGTGACCGCGACCTCCGCACTGTTCGGGCGGCCTGCCCTGCCCTCCCTCCGCAGCCTCCGGGTCGCCTCGGCGCTTCGACGCCCGTGGGTGCAGTTCCCCTGCACAGCGGTCGCGGGGCGGTTCCGGTGGCCGTCCGGCGGCGAGGCGAGCGCCGCGCTGCCACCACAGACCGTCACCGGACACCGCAAGGAACAGGTGAGCGGCTGCACTAGGCTGATGGTCATGACCGCTGCCGATGCCGCGCCCGCGGCTGACGACATCGCCGCGATCCAGAGCAGCGGCGCAGGCGCCGGCACAGACGTCGGCGGGAACGGCGGTACAGACGCCGGCGGTACAGACGCCGGCGGCGACCGGCGCGCCGAAGCCGACGCGGTGCGGCTCGCCGCGCAGATCAACGCCGCGCGCGGGGAGATCGAGCAGCGGATGGGCATCGTCCTCACCGAGGCGAGCCCCGACCGGCTGGTCGCCACGATGCCCGTCGAGGGCAATCGGCAGCCCTACGGTCTCCTGCACGGCGGCGCCTCCGTGGTGCTCGCGGAGACGCTGGGCTCGGTCGGGGCGAACCTGGACGCGCCGCCCGGCTCGATGGCCGTCGGCATCGAAATCAGTGCCTCGCATCACCGGTCGGCGACCTCGGGCACCGTCACCGCCGTCGCCACCCGGATCCGTGGGGGGCGCACCCTTGTCACCTACGACATCCGGATCACCGACGACGCCGGCCGCGTGACCTGCACCTGTCGCCTCACCTGCATGATCCGCGGCGGCCTGTCGGCCGGTCGGAACGAATCCGACCCACGCTGACCGGAGTGGACCNCCGCCACCCGGGACACAAAATCCGGGCAAGGATCGCCCTGATCGCAGTATTTCCCGTTTCTCCTGCCCACCAAAGAGGATGCCCGAACGGACACACCGGACCACTCCGGTGCATTGACCAGATGCATGGACCGGCCTAATCTCATCGCCGGTGGCACCCGGGAGGGGCGAGTAGACAACGCCCGGACGCGGGGAAGGTCCGGACGGCACCAAAGTCGATCCCGGGTGCCTCAACCTTGAATCCCCGGTCGTGCGAACCCCGACCGGGGCATCGACCCTGGATCCCCGTCTGCGGCCTACAGCCACCCGAACGTCACAGCGACCCGAACGTCACAGCGACCCGAACGGCACAGCGACCCGAAGGTCACAGCAGCCCGGACGGCAGACCGCCGGGTCCGCCCCGCGTGACGCGGACGGACCCGGCGCAGGCGCGGCGGTGCGGGACCGGGGACCAGCCGTGGCGTTACGGCTTGATGAGTGACTCGACCGGGCCGAGCACCGTCCGCTTCCCGTCCCGCACCTCGTAGAGGTAGACCGTCGCCCCCTCCACCTCGCCGTTCTTGCGGAACCGGATCTGCTTGGTGACGCCGGGGACGTTCACGGAGCCGAACGCGGCCGCGACCGACTCCCGGGTGGCCCCCGGGCCGATCTTGCGCAGCACCTCGATGATCGCGTTGGTGGCGTCGTACNCCTCGCCGGAGTACGTGCCCGGCCGCGCCCCGCTGTTGACCGTCCGGTACTCGGCGACGAATTCGGCCGCGGCGGGATCGCTGTTCGGATCTCCGCAGGCGCAGGTGAGCAGCGTGCCCTCGGCGTTGCCGACGCCGGCCTCCCGGATGAGCTGGTCGTCGTTGGACCCGTCCCCNCTGACGATCTTCCCGGTGAAGCCCTTGCTGCGCAGCGTCTTCGTCAGCGCCGCGAGCTCCGAGTAGTAGCCGGAGTAGTAGAGCACGTCCGGATGCGCATCGATGATCTTCGTAGCCTGAGAGGTGTAGTCCTTCGTCGGGTTGATGCCGTCGTGGACGACCGTGACGTCGTGGGCGGTCAGCGCCTGCTCGAGCGCCCCGGACAGGCCGATGCCGTACTCACTGCGGTCGTCCAGCGAGTAGACCTTCGTCGCCTTCAGCACCTTCGTCAGGTATTCGGCCGCAGCCGCGCCCTGGACCGTGTCGGGGGCNATCACCCGGTAGAAGGTGAGGAAGCCGAGGTCGGTGAGCGCCGGGTTCGTCGCCGACGGACTCACCGACAGCAGGCCGGCCTGGGAGTAGAGCGGCTCGCTCGACTTCGTCGGCCCGGAGAAGACCGGACCGACGACGGCGACGACGCCCGGGTTGTCGAGGAGCTTCTGCGCGGCGGTCGGGCCCTGGTCGGGGTTGCCCTGGTCGTCCGAGGAGACCAGCCGCAGCCGGAACGGCAGATCCTCGCGCCGATTGGCCAGGTCGACGGCGGTCACTACGCCGTCGAAGGCGTTGATGCCAAGTTGCTGGTTGTCGCCGGACAGCGGCCCCTGGAAGCCGATGACGAACTCCTTCTTGCCGACCTCGGCGGTGGAGCCGCCGCACCCGCCGAGCGCGGCCACGGCCGCCAGCACCCCCGCGGCCCCCAGCACTGCCCATCGCCGTCCAGGACCGCTCATGACACGTCCTTCCGCAGCACTTCGCCNCTGGTGTCGGCACCCCGGGCACCGGAGTCCGCCGGAACCGTCGTCGCGAAATCAAGTAACCGATCGACGACTTGTCGCGACGAAACCTAGCCTGCGATACCGACCAAGGAAAGCCCGTAGTGAGCGTGTCGTAGCCTTGAGTAGTTTCTTGGAGTGGAGGCGGAACGTAGGGCCGCGCGACCACACCCGCTCGGCGGGTACGACGACCGGCGGCGCCGCGGGAACCGACTCGCGGGTCAGGCCCGGGTTGTCAGGGCGACGAACCGGCCCCCCAGCACGGTGTAGAGGACGACGCTCGGCGTGCGCGTGTCCCCCCACCGATCGAATCCAACGGAGCCAGTGACGCCGGCGAACGAGCCGCGGCCGATCGCGGCCACGATGTCGTGCCGGGCGGCCGCGTCGACGGCCGGACGGCCGGGCAGCACCGTCGCCGCCGCCCGGATGATCGTCCGTGCCGCGTCGTAGGCGTAGGCGGCCACCGCGGGAACGGCCTCGGCGCGACGCTGGGCAAGCTCGACGGCGGCGTCGTGGGCCGCCTGCCGGCGCTGCGCCGCGGCCGCGTCGCCATCGGCGGCGTCGCTTCCGGCGGCGTCGCTTCCGGCGGCGTCGCTTCCGGCCGGGTGCCGTGCCGCCGGATGGCGGCTCTCCCGCGGCGGCGCTGCCGGCTGGCCGCCCGTCGCCGTAACCGCGGCCGCTTCGGAAGGGCGGGCGGCGGACGAGGTGCGGGTGGCCGGCGAGGTGCCGTTGGCGGACGTGGTGCGGGTGGCCGGCGGAGTGTGGGTGGCGGCCGACGGGGTGGCGTGCTCGCGGTTCCGCTGGCCGGAGTCGGACCCGTGGGTGCCGTCGGCGCCGCTCGGGGTGGTGCTGCCGTCGTCGTCCGCCGGACCGCCGAACCGCTCGGAGTAGTCCGCGACGAAGGCACCGGCGGCCGGAAGCCTCGTCGGCGGGACCAGCAGGCTGGTGATCAGGTCGCCGTCCGCGGCCGACTTCGCGTCGTCGGTGTAGCGGCGTTGCAGCAGTGCGTCCGAGCCCATGACCTGGATCGACGCGCCCGCCTCGGCGAGCCGGGTCCGCAGCTTCCCGGCGAAGGCCGCGCCGGTGGCGACGTAGACCAGGTCGGGGGCCTCCTGCTCGATCGCCTCCACGGTCGATTCCAGCTCAGACCCGTCGGGATCGTCCCCCTGGACCTGGTAGACCGACGTGACCGTCGCCCCCAACGCGGCGGAGCGCACCNCGAACCGGCCACCGAGCGTCGTGCCGTAGCGGGGTTCCCCGTCGACGACGGCGATGCGGCGGCGGCCGAGTGTTCGCACCGCGTACTCGGCGGCCACCCGCGCCTGCAGCTCGTCGGTGCCAGCGAGCCGGAAGTAGGTCGGGTAGGGGCGGGTGCGCGGGTCGGTGCCGACGCCGGTCAGGGCGGGGTCGGCGTTGGACGGGGAGACGACCGGGATGCCCCCGGCGCTCAGCGTGGGCAACGCGACCCTGGCCACGAGTGAACTCAACGGTCCGACGACGCCGATGAGGCGGTCGTTGGCGGTGAAGGCGTCGGCGGCCTGGGCTCCCCCGTCCGGGCGGGACAGGTCGTCGCGGGTGGACAGCTCCAGGCGCCAGCCCGGGATCGCCCCCGAGTCGTTGGCCTCGTCGACGGCGAGCGCGACCGCGTTGCGCACGCTCGTTCCGTCGGCGGNCAGATCACCCGAGAGCGGTGCCATGACACCGAGGGTTGCCACCCTGGTCACGGCGACGTCGGCGCCGCGGTCGCCGTGCAGGACGGTGACCAGGACGAGCCCCAGCGCCGACGGCACGGCCAGGATCAGGGCGACGGTCGCGGCGAGGATCGCCCGACCGCGCCCGGTGCGCCACCGGGCCCGGGCCCACCGGCCGATTCGGCCGGTAACCGCCAGGAGTGCGATCCGCGCATGACCCACGCGGGCCCGCCACGACCGAGCGGACCCCGGCGTCGCTCGCCGGTCGGCCTCGGTCGGCTCGGGCAGGGGGGCGGATGAGCCCGTCGGCTCGGGCAGGGGGGCGCAGGCGCCCGGCGGGGCGGGCTCCGGTGCCTGGGGGGACGGCTGCGGCGCGTCCTCGGGGCCGGGGATCGGCGCTGATCCCGGCGTGGAGGGGTCGCTCACCCGGTCCCCGGCCGGCGCGTGGCCGGGGAGGGCCCGAACGGGGACGTCACGAGCCTGGCAGCGCCTCGCCCGACAGCACAGCCTCGGCGACGGNGCGCATCGTCCTGCGCTGGTTCATCGACGTCCGCTGGATCCAGCGGAAGGCGTCCGGCTCGGTCATGCTGTGCTCGGTCTGGAGCACACCCTTCGCCCGCTCGATGATCTTCCTGGCCTCGAGCCGGCCCTGCAGGTCCTCGACCTCGGCCTCCAGGCTCACGATCTCCGTGAACCGGCTCATCGCCATCTCGATCGTGGGCAGCAGGTCCTTCTTCTGGAACG
>NZ_LJFZ01000020.1:49557-148291 GCF_001420875.1 Frankia sp. AvcI1
CGGCGAGGTTGACGGCCATCTCGCCGTCGCCGGCCTCCCCGACAACCTCGTAACCCTCCTCTTGCAGCATCTCCCTGAGGTCGAGCCGGATCAGCGCTTCGTCCTCGGCGATCAGAACCCGGCGCGGGTTCGAGGAGGGTTGGCTCATCGAGTCGTACTCCTGGTCTCGGAGGTGTGACCCTAGTGTGACAGGGCAGGGGAGTCAGATTGACATCCTGCCCGAGCAGAGGAGGGCGGGAGGTCGAAACGCACCCTACCCGGATAGAGTCGTGGACGAGACGTNCCGGACCGGATCGATCACGATCCCTTCGTCCAGCTCCGCCCGGTCGTCTCCGCAGCGGCCCCGCCCGCTCGACCACGCNCCACCCGCCGGCCCCGGTACTCCAACGGCAGAGAGACGGTGCTCAAACCACCGACAGTGTGGGTTCGAATCCCACCCGGGGTACGTACAGCTTCCACGCGCCGTGGATGCCCAGTGGCTGCCGGGTGCGGTCCGGGGGCGGCGGTCACTTCCGCCAGATGGGCAACCTTGTCGAGGTCTGCCACCGGAATCTTGATCATCATGTGCACATCCTGCCTTTCGTGATCGAGGTGGACGGTGAGCTGAGTTCGGCGACCGACCACTGGCCGGGTCCCCGGTCGGTCAGCGCGGTGCAGGTGCCGCGGGGGTGGTGGGCTCGGACGCCGAGCCGGCGGGTCAGGGTCAGGATTTGGCCGGGGCCGAACCGGTTGGTGCGTTTGGGTGGGCGAAGGCCGTCGGTGTTGAGCTGGTCGGCGATCTGCCGGCTCGACAGGCCGNGGTCGGCGAGCTCGGTGACGCGCCGGACCAGCTGCGGGTAGTAGGACAGCTGGTCGAGGCGGGCGACCGGGCGGACGGCCTGCCCGGTGGTGTGGTGGCCGCCGGCCCAGGTGATGGTGACGTCGACCCGTTCACTGTCGCCGACGACCGCCACGGTGATCGTGTCGATGACCGTACGCAGCAGTTCCTTGCGTTCGGTCGCGGTGGTGGTCGGGGCGCGCCAGACCGCCGGGAGATCATTGGCGAGGGTGCGGATCGCGTCGCGTTCCCGGGCGGTCAGGGTGAGCGGCTGGGTCTCGGTGAACCGCCGATACTCGACGTCCAGGTGGTCGACCTGCGCCAGCGTGGCCTCCCAGTCGGTTTCCAGCTGTCGGGTGACCAGCCGGTTCTCCGGCTCGGCCAGCTGATATTGGCGCCGGNCACGGTCGGCGGCGTACCGGGCGCGCTCCAGCCGCTGACGCCACAGCGTGTCCAGGGTGGCCCGTTCGGCTTCGGCCTGCCCGGCGGCCTGGACGGAGACCTCCAGCGCGNCCGGGGCGACCGCGTCCAACAGCTGGGTGGTCACGTACCGGTCCAGGGCGGGTCCGGCGATGTGCTGACACACCTCGCCGGTGCCGTAGTTGGCGTTNTCGTAGCCGCAGACGTAGCTGTGGGCGGGGCTGCCGCCGGTCGGCGTGTGGTAGCGGACCGTCATCCGATGGCCGCCGCACAACCCGCACCGCAGCAGGCCGGCCAGCAGCGCCGGTCCCNCCCGCGGGGCATCCGGAGACTCGGCGATCTGCCGGTTCGCAGCCATCCGGGCAAGGTTCGCCTCGTACCGTTCGGCCGTGATGTAGGCGGGCATCCGATCCGGGAGAGCCACCAGCCACTCGTCCATCGCGCGCACCACCCGTCCGGTACTCGGTCGGCCGGGCATCTTCCGCCGCGGATCGACCCGGCGCCGCCCGTAGGCGTAGTACCCGGCGTAGATCGGATTGTGCAGCATGATCTGCAGGGTTTCCCGCGACGGGCGACGCCACTGCAACTCGCCTTTCTCCAGTCCGCTGTGGGCCCGCACCGGAAGCCGCACCCCATGGTCGACGAAGTAGCGCAGCACGGCGTTGAGCGTCCCCAACCGGTCGAAGGTGTCGAAGGCCAGCCGTACCACCGTCCGGGCCTGGGAGTCCGGGTCGACCACGACCTCGCCCGACGAGCGGCGCACGTAGCCGATCGGCACNGGGATCGCCAGCTCCCCCCGTTCGGCCTTCGCCAGCCGCCCGGAAGCNATCCGCTGCCTGATCAGGTAAAGCTCCGCCTCGCCCATCGTCCCTTTCAACCCCAACAGCAGCCTGTCGTTGTAGAAACCAGGGTCATAGACCCCGTCGGCATCCGCGAGCAGGGCACCCGACAACGAACACAGTTCCAGCAGCTGATGCCAGTCCCGGCCGGTCCGGGCCAGNCGGGACATCTCGATGCCCAGCACGATCCCGACCCGTCCCATCGTCACCTCGGTGACGAGCTTGGCGAAACCGGGCCGACAGTCCGCGATCGCCGCCGAACGCCCCAGATCGTCATCGATCACCACGACCTTCGAGCGTGCCCAGCCCAACGCCACCGCCGCTCCACCAGGGCGTACTGCAACCGCGTCGACTCCCCGTGGTCGAGGACCTGCTGCTTCGAGGACTGCCGCACGTACACAACCGCCGCGAGATCACAATGTTCGGGTCGGATCTTCCCCTCGGATTGTCCCCACGGCCGGCACGTCGTNACGTTCACCACGACCGCCCCCGCCCGCTGCCACCGCAGCTCGGGCTGCCAGCACACCCAGCAGACGTACCGTCGCCATCCGCCGATCGACCGGGATCCTCATCCACNCCCGGGACTGGGGGGCTCGACTCCGTCACCGGACATCCAGNCCCNCNCCCCGCCTCATCCGCCGGGGACCGCAGCCGCTCGACCAGATCGACCAACCGCAGCAACGCCTCCCCATCGATTATCGCCCCATCCTGCGAGGAGGTACCCGCTTCAGGGGCGTCATGGGTGGCGCACTGAACACGACTACCGCGAACTGAAAGACGGCCTCGGCCTCGACCACTTCGAAGGCCGCACCTTCACCGGCTGGCACCACCACGTCACCCTCGTCTCCCTCGCCCAGGCGATCTGCACCCAGCTCCNCCGCGACCCAAAAGCCCCTGCGCCGGCCTGACCCTCTACGGAGTCCTCCACACCCTCCAGGCCCTGCTCGCCATCTGGACCGGCGCCTGACCCACCTGCCAACGATCCTTCAACCACGCACCCAACGTCACCCCGCAACTATCAGGAGCCACCTAACGAAGTCCTACTAGAGGAGCGCCGGGTCCGGAAGTCTTCTGTCGCCTCCCTGACACCAGTGCAACCCTCAGTGACGCGTTACCGCGGACATCAACGGATACGGAGGATGAATCCCAACACAACGAGCTACCAGTCGATCATGGAACCTCACCATGCGATGCGATTTACCTGCGGAGATATAAAGTGGCAACACAAAGGAGGTGCGGCGGGATGCCACTTCCGAACACGCACGGTGATTGCACAAAGTTGCATACTCAAGAAATCTGACCCGAGCCCATCGCCACAACNACCACTCTCTGTAATCTTGCGATTTGACAATCTCTGCCCCTCTCGATTCCTGCCGGTTGACAGACACTTGCACCGCCTCGTAGAGTTTATTCATGTTTCGCCCGATGCTGTTTGCGCCGAAGCACCATCTCAAAACGAGCGGCCCTTTCCCTGGAGGGTCGACACCCCTCGATCAGCAGCCATCGTGAGACGCCACCAACCCNGTATCAAGGAAAAATCTTCCCGGTTTCCGTGTCGGCCGTAGCGGGATTTCACGAGATCCCGACGATACTCTCGCCCATATTTCGCCGAGAGCAGGAGACGACCGCGGCGGGATCATTCGAGTCAACATACCGTAATCATGCCGATCGACGGACCTTGATCGACAGTCAATGTTGATCGATCAAGACGGAAACCAAATTACTGCGAGTGACCACATGACAGGGAATGGCGACGTACTAGCGATGTCGACAGCCTGGAGAATTGTCGCCGTCCTGAATAAGAAGGTTGAGTTCGGCCCGCTTCTGAACGTACTTGGGCACCTGATGACAGGGCTGGCGGGCGGCATTCCTGACAGGACCGGCCTCGACCTGCAACAATATTTCGACGGAGATGGCGATATCCATCCCGACATCAGCTGTCATCCGGTTATCGTGCTGCGGGCCGACCGCTCGAACCAACTGCGGGCCCTACGCGCGCGGCTACGCGACGTCAATATTCGGGTAGTCGATTTCGTCCATACCATGACCGAGGGCGGCACAGCNACGCAGCTCGCCCGTACGCAGGAAACTCCGGCCGCGGAGCTGGAGTATCTGGGCATCGCCTTCATGGGCGATCGCGCCACTCTGGACTCGTTTACCAGGACGCGAGGCACGGACCGACGAAATGATCAGGGACGTGCTGGAACGGCTCCTGCCGCGGCGGAGCAGTGTGCAGGTCGCGCTCGACTATCTCGCGGGGCTGGCGGATCCGCCGCCCGATCGGCCGTGACCACAACAACCTGACCTTCTACCTGGCCTGGGCGCCGTCCGACCGGCCCGCGACCAGGACCTGCGTCATCACCATCACCATCGCCGACGCCGGAATCAGGCCGTCGCACGCTGGCACCACTACAGCGCCCGGCTCGCTCTCGTCGCCGCCCCGGACTGACCGCCCGACGACCGGAAGTAGGTAATGCAGTGTGACTCTCATTCACCCGCGCCACATCACGCTACGCGGTAGTGGCATCCCGAAGCGGAAAACCGAGACTGCAACAGGACGTCCGCCGTTATCCGCCGTGAGGAGTTCGACCTCGACGGCAACCGCCTCACCAAAGGATGCACCTTCATCATCACCAGCCCACGCGGGAACCGCACCGCTCCGGCCGCCATCCACATCTATATTCGCCTGCACCGACGAATCGAAAACCGCGTGCACTGCGTCCGCGACACCGCCTGGCAGGAGGATGCNTATCACGCCCATCGAGGAAATGGCCCACGAAACCTCGCTGTCTCCGCAACCTAGCCCTCAGCCTCCTTCGCCTCCATGGCGCCACAAAGATCAAGGAGACCCTGGAATACATTGCCGGGGACGGTAACCGGGCATTCCAGCTTCTCGCTACCAAGAGTAGCCGATTCCTATGCTGAGCAACCTTCATACATCCCTGCGACAGNGCTGTCCGGGTGCCGCCGTGCCGCGTAGTAATTCACCAGTCAAATAGCCGCAGATGTATCGCATCCTGGATGAAGATGATACTCTTGGGACATCTGCACGACCGGACTGCCGCAGGCCGTGGTCAGGTTGTCCTTTGCGCTCAGGCCTGCGACTGGTTCGGTTGGTCGAGAGGCAAGGGAAAGGGGTTGTCGGCCGGTACGGATGATGCGCTCCCGGAGATAATGGCCGGTGGTCCGGTCGGATTCGCCGGAGTGAACTCGACCTTTATCGATGTGCGTGTTGCGGTAGCTGTCGCGAACTGCCATGCGGACCGGGGACATCGATATGCCGCGAAAGTCTGGTCCCGCGAATCACTTCTTGGCTGCTCCGCGCTCCGCGCACAACCTGAACCTTCGTGGCAGCATGCCCGGGCAGTGGACCTCCCTCGGTATAGAGACTGTAGCTCTCGATACTAGAAATGAGATTCCAATNCAGCGATTCGCCAATGATGACACGCAGCGCGGAGGTGNGCGCTCCGGCGCGAACTATCGGAGGAGCGGTCTGTCGAATCGCGCAGATGGGGCCCAGATCCTCACCACGCGAGTCGGTCTGCGGATACCAGGCGCGCTCACCTTCGAACGATGGNAGGATACCGGTTCCCAGATCTCCCGTCTAGTCGATTCCTCGGCTTGGTGTCTTGGCGACTGGCTGGTCTACGGCCAGAAAGAGTTTTCGGACCGCTACCTGCGGNCCATCGAGGTCTGCGGCCTCGATTACCAGACCCTTCGTAACTATGCCTGGGTTGCGCGGAAGTTCGATCTTGACCGCCGCCGTGAGACGCTGAGCTTTCAGCATCACGTCGAGGTGAGCTCCCTGCCGCCACACGAGCAGGACAGATGGCTCGATTTGGCCGANGAGTTCAACTGGTCGCGCAACGAGCTTCGTCGAAACATCCGTGCCCACCGCCAGCCCGACGAGAAGGGGGCGGCANGCCCGAGCGGCTCCCTGCCCAAACTCACGGTTCCCGCCGAACGCCTTCTTCAGTGGCGCAGAGCGGCCGATCTCAGCGGAGAGAAGTTCGAGCAGTGGGTACTCCGGGCACTCGATGAGGCGGCCACGGCCAGTCTTCACGAATCGGGCCCGGCCTCCTGACCTCTCCGGTGCGCTCGGCGGGTATCCACCGGCCCTGTTCAAGGCGGTTCAGGGGTCGAGTGCGGCGCCTGGCCAATGGCCATGCTTTAGCTGATCGTCGTGCGGGTAGGGTTGTGATGTGNCGCATGACGCGAGTGAGGGGCTGTCGCCGGAGGGCTGGTTGCCGGACCGAGTGACGGTGGGGGCGTTGACGGGGGTGTTCCCGCCGGAGCTGGTGGATGGGGTGCTTGATCGGCCCNGCGTTTTCCGGACACATTCTATCAGTCGGTTTTAGGCCGCATCATTGCGGTTCAGGAATTCGTTGTGGACTTCTTGCGGTGTTCTGTAGCCGAGTCCAGAGTGGAGTCGGCGGGTGTTGTAGTGAACTCGATGTACCGGGTGATGTCTCGGCGTGCGTGTTCGCGGGNGGGGNAGGAGGNGCGGTGGACCCGCTCGTTCTTCAGGGCGGCGAAGAACGACTCCGCCAATGCGTTATCGTAGCATATTCCGGTTCGTCCGACCGAGTGTCGGAGGCCGAGTGTGACAAGGGTCCTCGCGAACTCCTCCGAGGTGTAGTTACTCCCTCGATCGGTGTGGAAGATCGCGCCTGGGGCGAGCGGGATGGTGCNGACCGCATTGATGATCGCTGCGGAAATCAGCGGGGTTCTGTAGTGGTCATCCATGGCATAACCGATGATCGCTTTGGTGTGGCAGTCGATGACGGTGGCGATTCTGCGGAATCTGGCTTGTCAGGTGTGTCCTGGTTTGGCGTTTCGGACGTCGACGATGGGGAGGAGGTTCGCCGCTGGGCGGGCCGCGAGTTCGCGTGGTGTGGCGCCGGCTGGGGTCGGGACGTCGGCGAGGCGGTCGAGTAGCGCGTCGAGGGCGGTCTGGCCGTCGTCGACGGCGGCGCGTTCGTCGTCGGTGAGGGGGATCGTGGCGAGCATGCGTTGCAGGTTTTCCTTGGCTTCGAGGAGCTGGGCCTTGCTGGAGCCCTTCGGGGTGTAGAAGTCGCAGCGGGCGCAGGCCATCCGGTGAGGNCACTGCTCGAAGAACGTGTAGGTGCACCAGCCGTGGCCGAGGTCGTAGTGCTGCCAGGGCTCGCCTGACGCGGCGGTGCCGGCGGTGACGGCGTCGCGGTCGAGGAGGACCTCGATGGTCCGGACGTTGCGGGCGAAGTAGCCGGCCTCGGTGTATGCCTTGGTGAGAGCGTTCGGGGTGATCTTCGCGTAGTGCTGGGTGGTGTTCGGGGTGCGGTGCCCGAGCCAGGCCTGCAGCTCGAACAGGGTCATNGGCTCCTTGGCGTTGTAGAGCTGGCTGGCGATCGTCGACCGGGCGCGGTGGCTGGTGATGTTGCCTCGGATGTCGGCGGTGGGGACGCCGGCCTTGCGGCAGAGTGCCGGGATGATCGTGCGGTTGATGTAGTACTTGGNGACGGGGTGGGCGCGGACGCTGAAGAGCAGGTCGACGTACTCGTTGGTCTTGCGATCCAGGCGTTGGGGCTGGGCCGNCCGGAGGGCCTGCCGGGCCTCGATGGCGTGGCCGACGATCGGGTCGACCGGTTTGGTGAACGCGGTGCCGGTCTTGTGGACGGGCACGTCGAGCAGGCAGACGGCGTCCTGGGCGAGGACGTCGCGGGAGTCGCCGGGCACCGGAGAGCCGTTGTGCTGCCAGCGGATGCAGCCGAGGCGCAGCCGGGAGATCTCGTCGCTGCGCAGGCCGCTGAACAGCCAGGTCAACGTGACAGCGCGGATCAGTTCCAGGGGTAGTAGCTGCCGGCGGAGGTGCCGGGCAGGTCGGTGGCCGCCAGGTTCAGGCCGGCCCAGAGCAGCTTGGCCCACACGTCGTCGGCGATCACGCGGGGGTCGGTGCCGATCAGCGCCGCGACGCTGCGCGGGACGGCGAGCGCGCGGGCGGGGTCGAACCGGCGGGGGATCCACTCCCATTCCTGGCAGTCCCGGAAGAACGTGCGGGTGGCCATCAGGATGTGGGCCTTGGTGCGCGGGGCGATCGGTGTCCCGGCGCGGCCGACGAGGGCGTCACGGCGTTGGACGTAGTCGCCGACGGCCATCCGGTCGACGGCGGCGACCCAGGCAGCGCAGGTGACCCGGGTCCACTGGCCGGGTTCGGTGATGCCCGGGTGGTCGGCGGCCAGCCACCGTCCGGCCTTGGCCATCAGGGTGCGGATGACGGCGCGGACCTTCGGGGTCAGCGTCGAGGTGGNGTGCCAGCGTTCGACCGACGCGGTCCAGGCCGGGTCGGCGCCCTCAATGACCGGGGCATGGTTGCGGCCTGGGCGCACGGGTGCCTGGCAGTGGCCGAGATCGGCGACCACGCGCTNCAGCGCATAGAGCGCCGAGTGGTGGTGGGCGCCGGTGGCCGGGTGGGCGTGCAGCCGGTCGAACGCCTCGGTGGTCAGGTCCGCCAGCGCGGGGCTGCGGTTGAGCAGGAGCGCCTGGCCAGGCACGCCCGGGCAGCCGGTGACGGTGCTCGTCGCGGACCTGGCTGCGGTAGCCCCACCGGTCCAGGACCAGGCTCCCTACCTGGCCCGGCTGAACCCGGCCCGTAAGACCGACGGCCCGGCGCTGACCGTCCGGGTGATCGAGTACACCGTGCACACCACCGGCCCCGGTGGCACGGCCAGCTCGGAGCTGTTCTGCCTGGTCACCGACCTCCTCGACATCGAGAAGTGGCCGGCGTTGGACCTGGCCTGCGCCTACCNCGACCGGTGGGGCGTGGAGACCGTGATCGGCCACCACAAGACCGACCTCGGCGAGGGCCAGGCGGTCCTGCGTAGCCGCGACCCTGAGGGCGTCGCCCAGGAGATGTGGGCCCTTTTCGCCGTCTACCAGGCGTTGCACCGGCTCATGGGCACCTCCGCCGACGCCACCGGCCTACCCCCCTCAACGATCAGTTTCCGGCACACCCTGACCGCCGCGACCGACTCGATCGGCGCGGCCTTTCCCCCCTGACCAGGCACTCCTCAGCTTCCTACTCCAACTCGTCGAACCAGCCTTCACCCTCCGCGACCGGCCCCCACGCACCACACCCCGCACAAGCAAAAGNCCCGGCGCCTACCCCNCCCGCCAACCCGGCGACCCAGGCACCAGCCCAGTCGAACACCGCCTCGAGCTCCACTGCCTCCACCCCAGACGGTCACCCTGAACACAAATCTCCAAGCAATCCCTTAAAGCATGTCCATTGGGCGGGCGCCTCGCGCGGCGAACGCGTCCGCACGGCGACGGCCGCCCTCGACCACGTTGCAGATCACCCATCCCACGCATCGCCTCATCAGTGAATTGACAAAAACCGGCCGATACGCGTGGCGATGCTCTGCCTGCTCTCGGGTGAGTGGCGCCGTCGCTAGTATGTGAATGCATGTCCGGAGTTGCCGCCGCAGAGTGGAGGACCTGTCAGATGACAAACAAGGAAACACGCGTCGCCGTGGTGACCGGCGCAGGCCGCGGANTCGGCCTTGCAATCGTGCAGGCCCTGGTCAGGGAGGGCTATGCCGTCGTCGCGGCGAGCCGCACGATCACCGGCGCGCTGAAGGAGTTGGCGCCAGACGCCCTCGAAATGGACCTTGGTACTCCCGAGGCGCCGGAACAGCTGGTTCGTCACGCTCTGGACCGACACGGCAGAATTGATCTGCTTGTCAACAACGTCGCGGGTACCTCGACGCCTCCGGGCGGTTTCCTGCAACTCGACGACGACGCGTGGCAGCACACGTTCACCATGACGCTCATGCCGACGGTCCGGACCACACGCGCGGCGCTCCCGAGCCTGCTGGAGCACCGCGGCGCGGTGGTGAACATCAGCTCGGTCAACGCCAGGCTGCCGCAGCCGCGGCTCGTGGCACAGTCAGCGCTCAAGGCGGCGGTGTCGAACCTGGGCAAGGCGCTGGCGGAGGAGTTCGGCGGCCGCGGGCTGCGGGTGAACACGATCTCTCCCGGTCCGGTGCTGACGGACCTGTGGACGGCGCCGGGCGGCCCGGGCGACATGTTCGCCCGCCGGGCCGGCGTCCCGCTTGAGGACTACATCGACCAGATCCCGTCGTCCATCGGTGTATCGACAGGCCAGTTCACCCGCCCGGAGGAGATCGCCGACCTGGTGGTCTTTCTGGCCTCAGGACGGGTCGCCAACATGAGCGGCACGGAACTTGTGATCGACGGTGGCATGCTGAAGTCCGTCTGACACAGAACCGTCCGACCATGGAACCGCCGGCTCCGAGAGAACTCCCACCCGGGGCCGGCGGCCTTTTGCGTCGATATCCCTCTCGCCGCTTCCTACTGGAGGTTGGCGAGCCCCAGCCGGGGCCTCGTCACCACGTACAACCCCTNCCCGCCCTGCGGAACAGGCCCCAGCACCCGTTGCATGGCGGTGTCGAAGAACCGGGCTCGGGCCGCCGCCAGCTCGCGTTCCCCCGGCGCGAGGGAATCAATGTCCTGGGAGCCGTCCAGCGCCTTTTTCCACTCTGATTCGGTCAGCTCGGAGTGGTTGAGTGCCGATGGGTTCCAGTGCCAGCCGTCCCACTGAGCCATCGCCATACCTGTGGCCTCGACGGCGGTGTCGAGTGTCGCCTGGGCGTCGCGCAGATCCTCGATCCCGGACACGACGTCCACGAACGCCTGCTTGATCTCGTCCGGGTTGGCGTCGCGGAGAGTGAGGCGTTGCGCCTCCCAGAAGTACGAGTCCTTCCCCTGGTTCTGCTGGTACAGGTTCGACACGACCACGAGCAGGCGAAGGTACGCCTGGCGGTACGACCGGTCATACAGGTCCCGTGCCGCCTCCTCACCGAATTCGCCACGTAGGACGCTTGCCAGGCTCGCCGCCGCGAGCAGNGCGCTGTACATGGCGAGGTGCACGCCCGTGGACAACAGCGGGTCCAGAAAGCAGGCAGCATCACCGACGAGAAAATATCCCGGCCCGGAGAATCGCTCAGAGGTATAGGAGTAGTCCTGCTCGGCGCGCAGGGAGGACACCAGCTCGGCGGAGGGTAGCAGATTCTCGATCACGGGGCTCTCCCGGATCGCCGCGTGATAGATCGACTCAAGGCTCTCGCCGTTCTGGCGCCTGGAGTTGAAGACGTCCCGGTGCGTCACCAGGCCGACGCTGAGCTGCCCGTCACCGAGAGGAATTCCCCACAGCCAGCCGTCGGGTACATAGCAGATCGCAATCGCGCCCTCCGGCCCGGCGGGGAGCGGCGTCGCATTTTTCCAGTAACCCCAGACCGCGATGTTCCGGAACACCTCGTGGTAACGGCGGGTGCGGAGATGGCGTGTCGTCATGAGGCCGGAGCGACCCGAGGCGTCAATGACGTGATCGAAGGTGATCTCGGCGTTGGTGATTCCCGCGCCGGGCTGGGACCAGACCGCTGACCGCGGCCGATCACCGTCGAACGTGAGGCGCTGTACCTCCGCTCCCTCGAAAGCAGTCACTCCGAGCTCCCTGGCGTGCTCCAGCAGCACCTGGTCGAAGTCCGAACGCAGGACCTGATACGAGGAGGCACGGTCGTCCGTCGGATCCCCGAACGTGACGTCCCATTTCTCTCCCGCCCAGTCGAAATACGCTCCACGCTTGCGCTGGTAGCCTCGGCTCTCCACCTTCTCCCGGACGCCGAGCAGCTCCAGGATGGGCTGGCAGGAGGGTAGCAGGGACTCGCCGATGTGGTAGCGCGGGAACGTCTCCTTCTCCATCAGGGTGACGGAAATCCCTTCGCGGGCGAGGAGGCCGGCGGTGGTGGCGCCCCCTGGACCTCCACCGATCACAAGAACCTGCGTGGAATTCTCCATGTTGCTCCCTTCGACAGCCTGTCCGAGAGGAACTGGGGTGATCTGCGCTGGGCGACAGAGCGCTGCCGGCAGGGCGGAGATCGCCCGGGAACCTCATCACGACGCATATCGCGATTTCGGTTTGTTCAGGCTATGAGTCCCGATCGCATTTCTCAACCTGCGGNTGTGCGAGACCGTGCAGGCGGCGCGGCCGGAACGGGGCGCTCCGGGTGTGACGACGGCACCAGGACGCGACGGGGCGGCGCTACCGACTCCGGGAGCACAGCTCGACAGAACGGGATGGGCGGTGACGGGAACGAGCACAGGGCCTCTGTGGGGGAGCCGTGTCCCGCCGGCGAGACACGAACCGGTACCGGCGCTCTCCACCCGGCCCGGGCCGAACGAGCAGGCCGGGCCGGCTGGGAGCGAAGGCCGCGAGGCGGCCGGCGCCCCGATCGGTGCAACCGGGGCGCGACGGTGGCGCCGTTATCCGGGAAGCTCGATCGACTGGGAGTGACGGAAGACGTTCTTCGGATCCCACCGCGCCTTGACCTGCTGCAGCTTGGGATAGTTTTCCTTGTAGTACAGGTCGTGCCAGGGGACCTTTGAGGAGTTGTAGGCCGGATCGNACAGGTCGGTGTCCGCGTAGTTGATGTAGCACCCGTCGGTCCGGTCATTGGGAACGGGCACGCCACCGGTCGCGGCGTAGACGTCGGAGTAGAAACCACGAACCCAGGCAAGGTTCTTGGCGTCGTCGGCGGGGTCCGACCAGAAGCTCTGGTACAGCGCCTGCATCACGGAGCTACGATGCGGAAAAGCGGTTGCCGATGGCTGTGTCGCGTTGATGTTCCCGCCGAACGGCAGGAGCAGCAGCATCGAGTTCGGGTTGGTGCTGTCGCTCGTGAGGTACTTGTAGATGGTTGCAGTCTCGGCAGCGGTGAACGATTTCCGCAGGTAGGCCGACTTGTGGTCGGCGCGAAGTGTGGGATTGGTCAGCACCGGGGAGTTGGTCGCGAGATAGCGAACAGACTGCAGCCAGGGCAGGTGCTGGGCCTTGACGATCTCCGGCATGGGGCCGAGCTCGCCGGTCGGCCTGATCATCGGTCCCGTCTCGGCGGCAACCCCGTTCCGAATCTCGTTGATGAAATCGGTCAGCACCTTCTCCGGGCTCGGTATGCTCCCCTCCACCAGGGTGAAGATACTCACGCTTCCGTTGGATTTGTGGTTCAGGGCGAGCGAGCTGANGACCGCGACGCCGGGCGAGTCCGGGGCGCTGTTCCGCTCGTGCCATCCGCCGAAGTTCTGCAGGAGCCTGCTCAGCTTGTTCTGGTCGAGGTCGGACCAGGAGAAGGAGAGACCGTTCATGAGCATCGTGGCCGGCGGCTTCGGCAGCAGGGAGCCTGGATCGTCGGATTTTGCCGCGGGCGAGCGCATCCAGTAGCGGGTGACGATACCGTAGTTCCCGCCGCCNCAGCCGGTGTGNGCCCACCACAGGTCACGATTGGGGTCGTTGTCCTCCCTGGTGGCGACGACGCTTCGCGCCGTACCCGACTTGTCGACCACCACGATCTCGATGGCGTACAGGTGGTCGACGACTATGCCGAACCGGCGAGAAAGCGGGCCGTCGCCGCCACCACAGATGTGCCCGCCAGCGCCCACGGAGTAACAGCGCCCACCCGGTATGGTGACACCCCAGCCTCGGTACAGTGCCTCATACACGTTGAGAAGCCTGGCTCCGNCCTCCACGGCGAAAGCCTTCATTGCACTGTCGTAGTAGACCGCGTTCATCGCGGACATGTCGATCACTACCCGTACCGCGGAGTTGGCGACGAAGTCCTCGTAGCAGTGGCCGCCGCTTCGTACCGAGAGCTGCAGCCCGTTCCGGACGGNGGTCTGGACGGCGTCCACCACCTGTTGGGTCGAGCCGACCAGCTGGATGTAGTCGGGAGAGCCGACCCAACGCTGGTTGTCTCCGGTGATGAGAGCGCCGTAGCGTTGATCATCGGACTTGATCGTGACCGGTCCGAATCCGTGGCTCGTCGAGGTCGGTGCCGCGGGGGCCGTGCTGGCGNCCCGCNCCGTCCCGGCATCGACGAGCGACAGCGCACCAGATCCCATGGCAAGCCCCGCGGAGTTGCGCAGGAACGCGCGTCGATCCCGTATTTCGCCGGCGGACTTCTCGTTCATTATGGTGGCAGCTCCATTGTTGGCGAAGAAAGCTCGTGAGGGCATGAGAGCTGCCAGGGTCTCGCTGCCCGGCGCTCCGCCACGTTCGCGGACGTCAGACGCACCGCAAGGCTTTGTGAGACTCGCGACCACAGCCCCATGCGACTCCAGCCAATCGCAGTCTCAGGCGGTTCGGCAAGAAGCGGGTGAACGCTGCGCGCCGCCGCGCGAGTGGGGCAGCACGGACGAGCTCGCCGCCATCAGCGCCCGTGTGCCCGGTTGCCGAGAATGCGTTCGGTCAGATCAGGGCGCACTGAAGGAGACCGGCCCCCGGGGTCATCGACCTACCCCGAACCCGGGCTACCCAGAACCCGGGAGATGATGATCGAAAGTTGTGTTGGATCTCGTTGACACCCGGCTTTCCGGGTGNATGTTCGCCCGATGGGCGGCGCCGGCCCGGGCCGTTCAGGGCCGGGCGGGCCAGCTTGGACCCAGCTACCCCTCGTCCTCCTCCAGCGACGGCTGCCACCCGTAGCGAGTGGCGATCTCTACTGCCCGGGGATAGTCCTCGGGTCCCCAGCGCGGAATGGGCCTGCCGGGCTCGGCCGGCTCGCCGGCCTCCACGAAGAAGTTTTCGAAGCCGCCGGGCGTGTAGAGGAAAACCATACGAACGGCGTGCACACCGTTATTCCGGAACGAATGACCGACTCCGCGTGGCACATGGATGAAGTCGCCCGTGCCCACCTGCCGGCTCTGCCCGCCGCTGCGGAACTCCAGACTGCCGGAGAGGATGTAGAACGCCTCGTCCTCAAGGGTGTGGATGTGCGGCGGCGGCCCGCTCCCGGGCGGGATCGAAGCTTCCAGAAAGGACAGCGAACCGCCGGTGCTATCCCGGCTCGCCTTGATGGTGTAGGCGTCGCCGTCGAACCAGGTTGTCGNCCCCTTTCCGGCGGGTACATGGTTGATCCGCAGTTTCTGTTCCGACGCCTGGTCATCCATTGTGCGCCACCGGTCCCTCGTTGTTCCATGGCTGATCCGGGCGGTAGAGGCGGGCCCGTACCTGCTGTTCGTAGGGGATTCCCACGGGCAGGTTGATCAGTTCCATCTGCATTCCCCACGGCGTGAGAAAGTACACCCAGCGGTCGCCCGCGATGGGACCGTCGGTGATGGTTTCCGGCTCACCGAGTACGTGCACTCCAGGCCAGGAGCGCAGGTAGGCAGCGGCGAGGTCCACGTCCTCCACGTGTATCGCCAGATGATGTCCGCCCCAGTCACTGTTGCGGGGAATCTGCCTGCGCTGGTCCGGNGCGGCGTACTCGAAGAGCTCCAGGTTCGTCACGGCGCCGAGACGCAGCATGGCGACATGCGCACGGGCGTCCGCAGCCACGCCGAGCTTGCGGGTCATCCAGTCACCCGTGGGGTCCTCCACCGGTCCCTGGACGTAGAGAAGCTCCGCGCCCAGGGCCTCGGTGAAGAATCGGACCGCCTGGTCGAGATCGGGGACGGTGTAGGCGACATGGTGAACCGCGTTCGCGCCCGGNATGCCACGGGGCCGACCGGATGGTGCGGCGGCGCTCCGCCGCGGGCTGATGTTCACGCGACGCCTCCCCCGGCCGATGCCTCGTCCGGCCAGATGGTGGAATTGAGCAGGCCGTGGAACTCGAGCAGTAGCCAGTTCAGATCGTCAGCGCCGTGATTTCGCACGTGGTGCACTGCCGAGGGCCCGGCGACCACCAGATGGCCCGGACGGAGCGGATGNGACTCCTCGCCGAGGAGCAACTCGCCCTCGCCGGCGAGGATGAAGTAGAGCTTCGGCGCAAAGCCCGGCGCCTTCTCCACGCAGGCGGCGCCGGGAGGCAGCGACGACCACCGGATGCTCTCCCAGACGACGCTCGACGCGTCGCAGGCGATCACATGGTCGCGGTGCGCTGCTTCGGCGCCGTCAGGCACGTCGCCGAGTTCGCCGATGTCATACACGTCGGTGACGATGGGGTGGCCGTGCCCGCCTACGTCCGACAGCCGCGGGGCCGCGCGGGTGGGCAGGTCGAGGTCGCGGAGAACCTCGGCCGCTCGTGTGACCTCCTCGTGGGTCAGNTCACTGACGAAGCGGGCGTCGCCGATCCCGACCGGTAGCGGGATGCGCTGCAGCCCGTCGCGGTGCCGGGTGGTCTCGCGCAGCGCGTGTNCCAGCAGGTCCGTCCCGCACAGCGGATGCCAGACCGGCAGGCGGAGACGTTTCATCAGGTTGAACACCCGCGCGCGATCCGGCGCGGAGATCAGACCACGTCGTTCGGCGACAATCGTGGTGAGCGCCATGTCGACGCTGACGGCCTCGCCGTGCAGCAGCGCCGGCAGGGCGCGCATCTCCAGTGTGGGGCTGAAGGAATGCCCGTAGTCGACCCGGCGCTCGAGGTTCCTCTCCCACAGGTTCGGCTGAAGCTCCCTCAGCATGNCGTCGACAGCCCGTCTGATCACCTCGCGGCCGACGGCGTCGCCGACAGCCGTCCGTCCCGTGAGACGCTCGGCCAGCAACGTCTCGGCATGCTCCTCGAGAAGGTCGAACAGATGCGCGTCCAGGACAAGGGAGATCTTGAGGATCTCCGCCAGCCCGTTGCTCACGTAACGATCGCCAAGGGTTGCCAGGAAACCGCGGTCCAGCAGAGCGACGGACGGCGCGAAGTAGCTGCCCAGCCGATTTTTGTGGCCGTTGAAGTTCACGCCCGTCTTGATCCCAACGCCGGCATCGACGAGTCCGAGCAGTGACGTGGGGACGCGGATGTAGGGAGTGCTGCGGCGGTAGAGGCTGCTGGCGAGGCCGACGACGTCCAGGATGATTCCGCCACCGATGCCGATGATCGGCTCGTTCCGCCGGGAGATGCCGAAGGAGTCCAGCCCCTGCACCAATGTGAGGACGGACTGCATGTTCTTGGCCTCTTCGGAGGCGGGCAGGACACACAGTTCGTAGTCGCAGTCGTTGCTGTCAAGATATCGATGAATATCACGCCCGTAGAGCGCGTGGATGTTGGCATCCACGACCACGAAGCGGCGGACGCGGTGTACGGACCCCGGGGATCCCGCTTCGATCAGTGCCCTGTTCTCCGGATCGAGAACACCGTCGGTGATGCGTACGTCGTAGCTCANGGTCAGTTCGTTCCGAACCGTCCAGCGGGGGAACGGATCGGCTGGCCNGGGCCCGTCCGGCTGTCGTCCCGTAGACCCAGGGAGCGCCGGAAACCGGCTGTCCGGGGACCCGGTCATGTCCTCCTCTTATCCGCGACCGGCTTCTCAGTCACTTCGTTGACGGCCGTATGCAGGGCATCGGCGACGGAGGCGATGTCGTCGGCTGACGAGAAGGGATCTATGNCGAATCCGGAGCCGAGGTAGGAGTCGACCACTCCGACCGACAGGGCGACCGAACGGGCCAGGATATCGTCCGTACGCGGCAGCATGTGGGCACGGTAGCGGTGGGCCGTGGGATGTGCGGCGCACCCGAACGGGCATTCCGTTTTCGTCGGCATCCGCCGACCGAGCAACTGGGGCATGTTCCCGTAGTAGTGCCGCCCCGAGTTGATCAGGGTGGTGGAGCCGATCCGGGAACTCACGGCCTCGGCCACTGTGATCGACTCGAATCGGAGCACCAGGAGGGAGCAGCAGTCGCCGGCAGGGTCGTTGAGCCGCCGGCGGGCCACACCCGGTATCTCGCCGATCGCGTCGGTAAGTCGCTCCTTCTGTCGCCGGAGCGTGGCGAGGATGGTGTCGATCTTGCGGAGTTGGGCCAGGGCGACCGCTCCGCTCAGCTCGTGCATCCGCAGGTTCATTCCGAACAGCGAGTCAGCGTCGACCACGCCCTGGCGAAGAGGACGGAACCCGTGGTCGTGGAAGGCGAAGGCCCGCTCGTACACCTCGTCGTCCGCGCAGGTCAGCAGACCGCCGTCGCCGCCTGTGATGACCTTGAAGGGGTTGAGCGAGAAGGCGCCCGCCGCGCCGATCGTGCCGAGGCTGCGCCCCCGGTAGGAGCCGCCGCAGGCCTGGGCCACGTCCTCGACCAGGGCCAACCCGTGGGCGTCGGTGATTGCCCGCAGCTCGTCCATGGCGCAGGGCGCGCCCAGCATGTGCACGGCGATCACAGCCTTCGTCCTCGGAGTGATCCGACGGGCCACGTCCTCGGGGTCGAGGGTGAGGGACTCGTCGATCTCGGCGAGAACGGGAACGGCCCCGCGGTGGACGACGGCGGCGATGGTGGCGACGAAGGTGTAACCGGGCACGATCACCTCGTCGCCCGGGCCAACACCGAGGGCGGCAAGCGATGCGAGGATCGCGGACGTTCCACTGTTGACGGCGATGCAGTGGCGGGCACCGAAGCGGTGTTCAATCTCGCGTTCGAGCGTGAACACCATCGACTCGTCGCCCGGATCCGCGACGTCGGAACGGTACCGGCTGAGGCGGCGACTGGTTAGCACGCGCTGCACCAACGCGGCCTCCTCCTCGCCGAGGAAAAACTGCCCTGGACCCGACATGTGCTCTCCTTTCTCCGCGCCCGGGGTTATCCGGTCGACAGGAGTCGATGACCGTTGTCGATGCTCCGATGGGTGTGGGAGAGAATGCCCCGGGCCGCCCGCAGCGCCATGGCCACGCTGGTCAGCGTCGGATTGCTTGCGCTGCCGGTCGGGATCAGGCCGNTGCCGCCGAGATACAGGTTGTCAATGCCCCAGACCCTCGCGTCGGGGTCGACCACGCTCGTGTCCGCGTCTGTTCCCATCCGAACGGTCCCCGTGACGTGCAGCGGCGGTGCGGGCACCACGAAGCGGGGCGGAGAAGCCGGCAGATGACCCCCGAGAGCGCGGGTCGCCCGGCGGAGATCGACCATCATCGACCACTGGCGCGCCAGATCATTGCTGCTGAGAGAGAACTCGAACTCCGGCTGCGGCATCCCGAAGATGTCCCGGGTGGTATCCGAGAAGAGCAGCCGGTTCTCGGGCCGTGGATCGACGAGCCCGAACCACCGTAGATCGACGACCGAACTGCTGTCGATCCCCCGGTGCGGTTCCACGTCGTCGTAGGGCAGGTCTCGATGGATCTGGCAGTGCCAGGGACGTCCCTCGGAGACGGGGATCCACACATTGGGGTCGGGGTCCTGCTCCGGAGCCGTTCCCGGATCACTCGGGAGTACTGTCTGGGCGAAGGCGACTGGCTGCTCGGTCAANTAACGCCCGAGCGCGTCAGGGCGGACACCGGAGGCGTACAGCAGCTGCGGCGTGANCACGGCGCCACAGGCGATGATGTACGTTTCTGCCTCGACCCGGATGTTCCGCCAGCGCGTGTGGTCCTCGATCTCGGCGTACTCGATCCGCGTGNCGCCNGCAGCCGGCTGGAGGCGGCGGCACAGATGCTGCTCACGTAGTGAGAACTCGCCCCGTTCATGGGAGCCGTCGGCGAGCGGGCCCAGAATCGTGTCGGCTCCGCTCCACCGCACCAGCCGGGGATTGTCGGTGCGGCGCTGCGCCGCCAGGGGGAGATGCTGGACCCCGTAGGGTTCGGGCAGGTCGCTGTACTCCCTGCTGAGTGCGTCGAGCACAGTCTGGTGGCCAACTGAATCCGCCGACAGATCAGTGCGCGTGCCCAGCAGCATTTCCGCCTGTCCGTAGAACTCCTCCCAGTCGGCAGCCGGGATGCAACCGGCACGTTCCACGGTCGGGTGGTGCCGCGGAGTCACCCCGGTCCAGTGCGTGGCCATCCCGCCGACCGCGTAGGTCACGAGGGCGGAGTCGATCCTGGCCGGGAGGTCTCCCGGCTGGTCGATGCGATCCGGTGGGGAGGGCGACAGTCGCTGCAGATGGCCGCTGACCAGGTTGCCGTATCGCTCGACGTCCCGCTGGTAGAGGAAGGTGTTCCGCAGATGCTCTCCCGGCCGGCCGGACAGCTGCGGTCCGGCGTCGACCATGAGCACGCTCTGACCGCCCTCGACGAGGATCCGGGCGAACGTACAGCCCACCGGTCCGGATCCCACGATCAGTGCATCGACCCTGAGGCGGTCGTCGCGCTGTTGTGCCATCGGACGTCTCCTTTCCTCTCGTCGGTCGGGACTGGTTCACGAGACGGGGGCGCGAGGCGGCAGGCTTCGGCTTATCGAGGCGGGCATCATCGCGAGAAGCAGCAGCTCCAGCGGAGTATCAAAAGGCGCGCGCCAGTGGCCGCGGGCCGTCTGCGGACAGATGAGCAGGTCGCCCGTGTGCACCGGCCGGGCACCTGATCCAGCGTCAAGGTACGTCCCCTCACCGNCAAGCACGAACCAGACCTCCTCGATCTCATCCCGACCGCGACCATCGAGGGAGGCACCCGGTGCGAGCCGGGCGTAGTCGAACGACTCGCACTCGCTGTACAGCATTCCTCGCCGACCAAGGCAACGCCAGGCGGTCTCGCCGATACCGTCGTCCACGGACAGGGTGAGGCCGCCGGAAATGCTGGACACGATCATCTTTTCCTGCCCGGTGTCAACTCGACGGCAAGACTGACGACAAAGAACTCCAGGCCCTCGCGGCCGGCCTCCACCCTGATGCTGCCGTGGAAGGGCACGCTCACCGAGACGCCCTGCCGCAGGCGAACGGAAGTCGAGGCGTTTGCCGCTACTCCAGCGCCGCTCAACGTGTACAGAACATGTTCCTCGGCGTCGGCCAGGAGTGATTCGCTCGCGCCCGGATCCAGCCGGACCAGTCTGGCCCGGCGCAGCGGGCCGGAAAGCACTTCCGTAGGGTCGATCTCGCCGGCCTCGCGCATCCTGATCACAGCCGCTCCAGCGCCGGGTGGTCCGGGTCGTGCGGTGNCCAGCACCGGACCCGGCACTTCCGTTACAAGCCAGACGAGCTCGTCCGAACCCGCATTGCGCAGACCATGCCGGGTTCCGAGCGCGGTCAACACCACGTCACCCGCGGTGACGAACCGATCTCGGCCGTCGATCGTCATCACGCCCGCGCCAGAGACGATGTAGTCGAGTTGCTCGGTGCGGCTGTGCAGATGTTCTCCGCTGGCTCCCCCGGGGGNCAGCCAGGCCCATTCCACCGCCTCCCAGGGACCGAACATGTTGTTGCGGCGGGCCAGACACTTCCACTGCGCGCGCTTTTCGCCGCCGTGCATTCCGTAGACGAACGAGGGGNCGTCCACGGTGGTTGTCACGACCCGGTCAACCATGAGGGCCTCCAGTACGCGGGGTTCGAGGACTGCGCANGGGCAGTTGTCGGGAGACGGCGGCAGGCAGGACCGCGAGGCCCAGAAGCTCGAGCGAACTCTCGGTGTCGCTGCGCAGCCAGCCGCCCGGGCCGCCGGCCCACAGGACGAGATCGCCCGGACGCACCGGTATCCAGCGGTCAGCGTCATCACGGAAATGACCATGACCATCGAGCACGAACCACGCCTCCTCGACGCCGCTGCGGCCGCGGNCGTCACGGACGGCGCCGAGTCCCAGCCGCATGTAGTCGATGGCCTCGCATTCGCAGTGCAGCATTCCGCGGCGGGCAAGACAGCGCCAGCCGATGTCGCCCGCGGTCGTGCTGAGACCGAGCACGGTCGAAACAATCACGTCGACCTCCGGTGTCTCAGGGCACGCTGAGGCTGGCGATGAACAGCTCCAGCCCCTCCGCGCCCGCCTCGGCGGTGACACTGCTGCCGAGCGGCAGAGTCAGGGCCACGCCACGCTTCAACGGCACGGTCGTGGAGCCGGTCACGGCACTTCCGCTTCCGTCGACCGTGAACAGGGTGTGCTCCTCGGTGTCCGCGACCAACGTCGTGCGTTCACCCGGCGCAAGCCGGGGCAGACGGATCCGGCCCAGCGGCCCNCTGAGGAATTCACCCGCGTCGATCTCACGCACCTCGCGAAGATTGATCACAATGGAGTTTGCCACCGTTCACCCCTCAGATCGGTACTACTGCCGGAAACCAGACAGGGCCGCGGTCGCCGCCGGCCCCAGCACCTCGATGACGAGCCAGCCCAGTTCGTGTCGGCCCGTGTTCCGCAGGCCATGGACCGTNCCGAGACCGGTGAGAACAAGGTCGCCGGCACCGACGGGATGATTTTTCCCGTCGATGGTCATCACACCAGTGCCAAACACGATGAAGTACAGCTCCTCGGTGCGGCTGTGAAGATGCTCGCCGCTGACCCCGGCGGGGGGTAGCCACGCAAACTCCACCGCCTCCCAGGGCCCGAAGAGACTGCTTCTGCGGACAAGACACTTCCACCGCGAAAGCCCGGTGGCACCGTGGACACCATGGACGTATGACGGTTCGTCGAGGTCCGCAACGACTGCTGCCTCGGTCAATTCCTTTTCCCTCCTTCGGACGCTCGCGGAAGGATGGTGACTAGCGCGCCCGCAGGCTGTCGAGATACGCAAGCCAATCACTGAGAGTGGGCGCGGAGGCCAGTTCCTCGAAGGCCACGGGAAAGCCCGCGCGACGCCAGCGACCTACCATGCGCATGATCTCGATCGAGGTCAGCCCGAGCAGGATGAGATTGCCATCAGGCGGGACGTCCTCGGGCGGGCTCCCGATCAACTTCGCGATCATCTCTCGTAGCTCCGGCTCGCCCGGCAGGTCCGTGGTTGCCTTGGAATTGGTCGCCATGTTCGCCCTCCTCGTGGGCTGTCGATGGCCGGTCCCGNCTGGTCATAGACGCCAACGCCTTCTTGTCGATCTTTCCCAGCGGTGTGACGGGGAGTTCGTCGACGAACTCGACCTGGTCGGGAAACTTGTACTCGGCCAGTCCGCGCTGCTGAAGACCCTGGTTGAGCTCGTGCCGTGACGGGCGCGTGCCGGCCGTGACGAGAAAGGCGCCGATTCGTTCGCCAAGCAGCTCGTCGGGAAGGCCGACGANGGCAGCACGCAGTATCCCCGGAAGGGTGAGCAGGTGTTCCTCCAGCTCCGCCGCCGAGGTCTTGTTGCCNCCGCGGATCACGACGTCCTTGATCCTTCCTTCGATGACCAGATCGCCGTTCGCGGTCAGGCGGGCAAGGTCACCGGTGCGGTAGAAGCCGTCGGCCGTGAATGCACGGGTGTTGTGCTCGGCGGCGCGGTAGTAGCCCCGCAGGGTGTACGGCCCGCGGACAAGGAGTTCACCCACCTCTCCGCCGGGCAGATCCCNCTCGTCCTCGCCGACGATCCGAATCTCGTCCTCCTCGGACAGCGGCGTGCCAGTCGTACCAAGGACCGTCTCCGGAGGATCGCCCTGCCTGGTGAGGGTAAGCAGACCCTCGGCCATGCCGAAGACCTGCTGCAGCTCGCAGCCGAAGGCGGGGCCGATCCGTTCGACAAGAGATCGCGCAGGCCGCGCGCCGCCGAGCTGCACTAGGCGCAGGCTCGACAGGTCACGGGTGTTCCACTCCGTCGCCTCCAGCCACAGCTGGGCGAGGGTGGGGACCAGAGAGGTCACGGTGACCCGNCATCGCTCGATCGTGGCGAAGCAGTCGTCGGTGGTGGGATCGTCTGCCAGCACGACGGTGCCCCCGGACAGCAACGTTCCGATGACGCCGGGACAACCCCAGGTGAAGTTGAACTCCAGCGGCAGCACCGCCAGGTAGACGTCCGCCGCGGTGAAGCCGATAAGGTCCGCCGTCGCGCGGCACTGGTAGGCGTAGTCGTCGTGCGTGCGCGGGATGATCTTCGGGATGGCCGTCGTTCCGCCGGAAAGCAGGAAGAACGCAACATCCGATGCGTCCTGCTCCGGAAGCCTCCCGGCTTCGCCGTCCACAGTGGACAGATCGATGAGGTCGTCACCCGCGTCGCCGAGGGCGAACAGCAACCTCAGGCCGTGTGTACNCGCCCGAATCTCCCGGGCCAGCGCTGGGTGATCAAATCCTCGGTGGCGCCCGGGAAACACGTAGGCGGCGGCGCCGGTGATGTCGCACAGGTACGCGATCTCCCGCGACCGGTGCGCCGTCAGCGCGAACACGGGCTTGGCCCCGAGCCGAAACAACGCGAAGCAGGTGGCCACGAACTCCGGCACGTTGGGGAGTTGCACCACGACCCGCTCGCCGGCGCGCAGGCCGTGGCCCGCGAAACCGGCGGCCAGCCGGTCGACCCAACGGTCGAGCTGGGCATAGGAGATTCGGCGCCCGCCGTGCACCAGGGCGGGAGCCGGCCCGTGCCGCTCCGCCGCGGTGCGCAGCAGCCCGCCCAGCGNCTCCCCACGCCATAGGCCCCGTGACCGGTAGCGCTCGGCCGCCTCATCCGGCCACGGAATGCATCCGGCCAGCACGTCAGCCCTCCACGATCGGTTCACAGGGCGTGAGGATCTCCACCACCGCGCAGCCGGCACACGCACCGGCGCCCNCGCTGACCAACAGCACACGGTCGCCAGGGACCACCTGGCCGGTCGTCCACAGGTGTTCCAGGCCGAGGAGGACCTCCGTGACGCTGGCGTGTCCGACCTGGCGGATGTACTCCCAGACCCCGCGATCGAGATCGACGCCGAGCGGTTCGAGGAACAACGTCTCGAGCCCGTCCCGGTTGAACCCGGGATGCGCGACTCTGGTGATCTCGTCGAGAGTGAGACCTGCCTCCTTCAGNGTGAGCTCGGTGACCGCGGCCACCGCGTCGCCGAAATGACCGATTGGCGGTGCGATTCCCTGTGCCCACTGCTGACGCATGAAATCGCGGCGGCTCTCGAAGTCGAGTGGCCGCCCAGTGGTTATGCCGGGCGGGAACAACGGCTCGTCCCCTCGATCCAGAGCCTCCATCCGCGACTCGGACATCGACCTGATGGCGAGAAGCCTGGCGAAGCCGTCGATCCGGGACAGCACGACGGACGATGCGGAATCGGCCAGCACGAAGGCCGATGACGACCGCCAGCGGTCGACGAGCGGNGTGGAGAAGTTGTCCGCCGCCGTGACCAGCGCGGCGGGGNGGGAGGAGTTCGCGACCAGTCGGTTCGCACCAGCCTCGATCGCGGCCAGCATGCCCAGGCAGGCNTGCCGGATCTCCACGGCCGGCACCGGGCGGTCCAGGGTCTTCCGCAGGATGTAGTGCGACGGTGACCATCCTTCCGGACCCTGATGGTGGGTGTAGCTGTGCAGGAGGATCCCGAAGTCGTCCCGTCGAGTCCCGAGCGGCGGACTGCGGTACGGGCGGCAGCAACGGCCATGTCGGGGGCAGGCACCGACCCGCCGACCGCAACCGAGACGATGCCCGACCTTCGCCGGGTGGCCTCCTCGTACCAGCCCTGTGCCACCGCGTGATCGGTACTGACCCGCTCCGGCACGATGCTGCCGATTCCGGCGAGGTAAAGGCCCTCGGTCCTCATGCATCGACCTCTTCCCTGATCTCGTTGGCAACCAGGAAGCGCGCCACGCTGTCGAGCTTCTCGCAGGTCTCCTCGAATTCCCTGGCTGGCTGTGACTGACCGACTATCCCGGCACCCGCACGCAGCCAGGTGCGACCGTTCTCGCGGAAGACCGTGNGCAGGACCAGTGCGGCGTCCAGCGCGCCGGAACTGTCGACGGTCAGGACTGCGCCGCCGTAGAGGCCGCGACGGTCCCCCTCGTGGCGTCGAATCGCGGCGAAGGCCGCTTCCTTTGGTACTCCCGACACGGTGACCGCGGGAAAGACAGCCGTGAAGGCGTCCCAGGCGTCCGCCCCGGCCGCCAGCTTTCCGGTCACCTGGGAGGCGAGATGCTGGACGCTACCCCTTTCCTCGACCGACATGAGGTCGCGAACTCCCACCGAGTTCGGTTCGCAGACCGTGAGCAATTCGTCATGGCCGATCTTGACGGAGATGGCGTGCTCATAGATCTCCTTCGCGGACGACAGGAGTTCCAGGCGCCGGCGGGTGTTCTCCGCGGCGCTCTCCGTGAATGCCCTCGTGCCGGCAAGCGGGNGGCTGACGACCGTGCCGTCCACGTCGACGCTGACCACGATCTCCGGGCTGAAACCGGCTGCTTCCAGCCCGTCCAACCGCAGCAGGAAGGACCGGGCGGGATTGTTCCTACGCCTGCCAAGAACANAGGAGGCGACCAGGTCGATGTCGCTGTCAATCTCGATCTTCCGCGACAGGATGACCTTCTGCAACACATCTGCAGTGATCTCCTGGACGGCGCTCGCGACTGACGCGCAGTACTCGTCTCGGCCGATGTTCCGCACGTTGATCGGCGCCGCCCGGCGGTGGGCACTGTCCGCCCGCGTGGAAAGCAGGTCGACGAGCGTCGCAAGGGTGCCGGGGTCGCTGGAACGCACGTGAGCCACGCCGGCGTGCAGACGCACCTCGCTTCGCGGCACGATGAGGTGTAGAAGCCGCTCGTTGTCTAGACGCTCCCGGCTGCCGTCCCTCGCGTAGGAAAGTTCGAACGCGGCCCAGCCATACACTCGCCACTGCGGCAGCGGCAGCATGGCGAGCAGCTCACTGACCCGCCGCAGCGGCCGGCCGTCCCAGGCAAACTCCGCCTCCCGCACACCTCGCAGCGTCGCGCCGTCGCGGTCGAGGCGAATATCGGCGAGAATGCCGCCCGCATAGCACCAGATGCTCTCGTTCTCATAGACGACGAACTCGTGGTGGGGACCGGACTCGGCCAGTCGGGCCATGACGGCCAGGGGATCTTCCGATGTCTTGACTCTGGCTTCGACGTAACACGGCGAGCCCATGTTGTCCATCCCGGCTGACCTCGATTCCGTGAGCGGCGGCGGCAGAAAGGGGAGATGGCCGATGCGGTGGCGGGCAATGCCCGGCGCGGGGGAACTGCTTCTGCGAGCTGGCGAGTAGGGCCCTGAATGTCTCGCCGGCGAGACAGACCGTCCGCCGCAGCCAAGGATAGTGCAACGGTGTCGGGTGGCGTCAAACGACGCGGACATGCAGAAAAGGCGAGACGGGCGGCCCGCAGCACCGGATGACAGAAGACGGGGCATCGGTGGACGTCTCAATGAGCAGTGCAGTCGTCCTGGCGTCGGCGGCGAATTACTCTCGTCCACCACACAGCCGGCGTGATTGTTGTGGCCGGTGTGGTCGTGTGGTAATTCAGGCGGCACANGAGCAGGCGGACGGAGTCCGACCTGGTATAGCCGACCTGCTCGCTCGGCGCAGTCTCGTTGATTTCCGTGCTGGCCCGGCAGATTTTCCCACCGCGGGGTGCCATGGGTTGCCGTGACCGATCCACGGGCGGCGCTTCGGGGGTCTTCGAAGTTACTGATCTTGAGTTCGTGGGGTGACGTCCGGATCTTGTGGGGTACCCCAGGCATGTGAGGTATCCGGATGGCGGTGGATTGACCGCCGCCGGTCGTGCACGACGGGAACAGATCCGGCTGCGGGCCGCGGACNTGTTCGCCCGGGGGATGTCACCACNGGAGGTGGTCAGGCGGCTGTGGGTGTCCCGCACGTCGGCGTATGCCTGGCATCAGCGGTGGGAGGCCGGCGGTCTGGACGCACTGCGTTCGGTGGGGCCGGGGTCACGGTGCCGGCTGGACGACGAGCAGCGGGTCCGGCTGGCGGCGGAGTTGGATCGCGGGCCGGTGGCGCACGGCTGGACCGTCGACCAGCGGTGGACCCTGGGCCGGTTTGCCACGCTGATCGCCCGGCTGTTCGGGGTGTCCTACACCCTGACCGGGGTGGACAAGCTGCTGTACCGCATGGGGTATTCCGCGTAGCGGCCGGTACACCGGGCGGTGGAACGCGACGAGACCGCGATCGTGACCTGGCGGCGGGAGGTGTGGCCGGAGGTAGAACAACGGCCGCGGCCCGCGGCGCCTGGATCTGCTTGCTCGACGAGACAGGCCAGGGGCTGAGGCCCCCGAAGGGACGGACCAGGTCCCGGCGCGGACATACCCCGATCGTGACCGTGGCCGGGCGGCGTTCCCCGCGGATCTCGATCGCCGGGATGGTCTGCGTCCGCCCGGGTCGCCGGCCCCGGCTGATCTACCGGCTGCCGGTCCACCGAGGCCGCCGCGGTGAGCGGAAGAGCTTCGTCGCCCGGGACTTCATCCGGTTGTTGACCGCCGCGTACCACCAGCTCGACGGGAAGATCATGGTGGTGTGGGACAACCTGCCCGGCCATCATGCCCACGTGGTCGGTGAGTTCATCGACAGCCACGCGGACTGGTTGAGCGTGTACTGGCTGCCCTCCTACGCCCCGGAGATCAATCCGGTGGAGGGCCTGTGGGCGCACCTGAAGACCGATGTCCTGGCCAACCTCGCCGCACGCGGCCTGGACCACCTGATCCGCGTCATCAAGACCGCGCTGAANCGCGCCCAGTACCGCCCCGACCTGCTGTGGGGTTTCCTGGCCGAGACCGGACTCAGCCTGGAACCCCCGTAGCCTGTCACCCTACGAATTCAAGATCAGTAACCTCCGCCACTTGGCCTGACGATGCGACCCCGATACAGCACGAAGCCTGACAACTCCCTCGCGGGCTCCCCGTGGCCTCAGGCTCGACCATGAACCTGCACGGTTACTCACCGCGTTCGAAGGGTAGCTCAACGTCTGATTTCGTACCTTGTTTGTCCGATTTGCTGGTCGAGAACCATGGCGATGAGGAGCGCCAACGGGTCCTTGGTCAGCAGCTCGTCCGCCTCGTCGATCTGGCTCAGGTGAAGTCCCACGTCACAACGGTAGCTTCCTGGACTGCGGATGATCTCGTCCGGGTCCCGCCCGATCTCGGCGCAGTGGGACTTGAGGAGATCGTCGCGCTGCCGAAAGTGCTCCAACGGCGGGCCGGGGNAGTTCCCACGCAGACCGCACCCCTCAGACGGATGACCGGGCCGTCGTGGTCGAACGGATCGGCTTCGGCCCACACCCGGCGATGATCACGCGCGATTCGGCGAGGCCGCGGACAGCCTGACCGGCCGAGACCAGGGGCACGCCGTAGACCTCGAACGACTATTCAACGGCCCTGTGGGAACTCGTACGCGTTGTCACACACGGCGAGGTTCGGGTGTATCCCGTTGCAGCCCGCNGCGCGAGGACGCGGCTGCTTCTTCTCGGGAAGCCTGGCGTCCGCGACACGTCGGCGCCAGAAACTCGCCGACGCCAACACCATGCTCTTCAGGGTCAGGTCAGATAGAGGTCAGTCTCCTCCAGAGCTCGAAGCTGTCGGTAGTCCCGGTCGACCGCCTGCGGGTCCGACGCGGCCAGATAGACGAAACCGGGGGAGCTGGGAAGATCAATGGTGGCGCCGAGATGCTCCCCTGGCCGGAGGTGATGGCTGAGGGCGACGAAGGTGGGCAGCTCCTCCAGCCGAGCCGCCCACTCCAGCGAGCGCACGGTCCCGGCGGTGCGGCTGATCAGGGCGATGTTGCGCAGCGCCCCCAGCGAGCGGACTGTCCTGTCGTCGAACGCCGCGACCCGGTCGGGGTCGAGCAGGGACTCGGCCAACAGACTGGTCTGGGAGACGCCGCAGTACTTCTCCACCACCCACGGCAGGGTGCCGCCGCCCAGCCGGGCGCCGGACTCCACCAGGACGGGCCCCCGGTTGGTGATCATTACCTCGGTGTGCGCGGCGCCGTGCCTGACGCCGAGCGCGTCGAGCACTGCCGGAACGAAATCCCGCAGCGGCGCGGATTCCTCCGATCCGGCGGGGACGAGATCTTCGTGATCGTAAACAGGTCGACGGTCTGGNCCGAGGCGCTTGGAATAGCGCCAGACCTCGACGATGCGGTGCCGCCCGGCATGCGACACGGTGTTCGCGTAGTATTCGACCCCTCGCAGGCGCTCCTGGACCAGCACTGTCGGGTTCGGCTCGCGATAGAGGTTGCGCNCGGCAAGCACCCGGGCGCAGGCCGTCCGCACCTCGTCTGGCGTCCGGCAGAACCACACGTTGTCGCTACCGGCGCTGCTCGGCGGTTTCACGACGACGTCTGTCAGCCGACGCCGCGCGTACCAGGTGCGTGCCTCGTCCGCGTCCGTGAAGCTCCAGGTGCGCGGAACCGTCAGACCCGCCTCAGCCGCCGCCCGACCCATCGTCGCCTTGTCCCGCCTAGCCGCCGACGTGGCCGGGTGATTGCCGTCGAGGCCCAGGTGGTGGGCCAGGATGTCGGCGAGCACGACCCCCGACTCGGTACCTGCCACCACGCTGGTCACCCCGAGTGCCGCCAGCTCCCCGGCCAGCCGGGCGGGGTCGCCGGCGCCGGTCAGGCAGGCCTCGTAGTGCGTCGGATCGAACCCGTCGGTGAAGAACGCGGGCATGTCCTCGGAGCTCTGCACGTGCACACAGGACGCCCCGCGTCGGGTGAGCGCCGCGACGAGCGCCCGACCCGTCNAGTGGCCGTCGACCACTGCCACCCGCGCCTGCCCGCTCACTGGTATGCCATCCTCGGATCGGACATCACCAGGCAGCTCACGGGCGCTCCTCGTGAAAGCAGCAGCCGACCCGGGCGCCGCCCGACATGCTGACGACACCGACTGCGGGGTCGGTGCTGCCGCGCACAATNCAGCCGCCGTAACCATCGCTGGCGCCGGTCACGTCAGGGTCGGACAGGAACACACCCCAGTTGAGGTACAGGTTTTCCGTACCGCGTCCGTCACCGTCCGCCGCGGCGAAGGGCTCCGGGCGGGGGCGTACCCGGCGCTGGAGCACGTAGGGCTGGCCCATCGCCTCGGTGACCCGTGCTCGCCACTGCTNGGGCGACACGGTCCAGCCGGGGACGATACCGTTTCCGCCATGTAGCAGGGTCGGCTTGAGCACCAGATCGTCCTGGTCCGCGGCTGCGAACGTCATCAGCTCGTGCTCGGAGCCGTCGGTATCCGTCACCGTCGGTTGGACGGGGCGGGTCCACGGAAGAAAACGATCAAGACAGTCGCGTTCGGCTGGAGTGCAGGTCGCTCGGAACCGGTCGCCCGACAGCAGGGNCAGGGCGCCCTTGTTGCCGTACAGCTCGGCATCGAGCCGGCTGAACAGGCCGAGCGCGCCCCGGGTCGNGGCGTCCAGGATCGGCTCCACCGCGNCGAGATCGTCCTCGGTGACGATCTCCTCGACCAGGAAGAAGCGGAACACGACGTCGATGACCTGGTCTTCGAGCACCAGCCGGTCGCCTCGGGACCGCAGNTGTCCCACATGGCACGGAAGGGCGTCCAGGCCCATCTCGCCGAGCAGGNCCGCCATCACCCGCAGCCGCGGCTCGTAGGTCACGAAACTCGCCGGCCAGTCGGTGAGTGCGACAACCGGCCGCCGGCCGTCCGGGAGATTCGCCGCGCATTCTGCGCGCAGTGAGTCGACGATGTGCTGGAGCGTGTCGATGTAGCCGAGCCCGTGTTCGTCGGTGAACTCCCGCAGGGCGGGATGCTTGAGCATGGCGCGGTTGATATCGGCGTTCTCAAATCCGCCCAGGGCGCTTGTGATGTTGAGTTCGAGGAGCTTGAAGCCGTCGTTGTCCCGGTAGAGGTCGGACCGCGCCAGCGGGACCAGGGGCGCGCCGGTGTTCGCGCCCCGCAGCACTGCCGAGACCTGCTGGGGGTTCATGCCGACGGCCTGCGCGAACTGGCGCAGGTCGCCGTCGTGGAGCCGGTCCGGGATGTCCATCAGCATCGTGTAAAGGCAGCGCAGGTCAGCCGCTAGGCAGTCTCGTTCCGCCGCCGACAGGAAGACCGGCGAGGGCAGGAAGCGCCCGCGGTAGGCCACGGCCAGCAGTTCCGAGGCGTCCGCGTCCGAGGTGAGCGCCGCTGGATCGACGGTGAGCCGCACGAGATGGTCGAGGTACTTCCTGCCCAGATCGGCTGCGGGCAGGAAGTCCGTCGGTGATCGAACGGGCCTGTTCAAGGTCGAACCTCCGACGCTGGGTGCGGACCGATGTTCCGGAGCCTGTCGGGCGGAATCCCCGCGGCGTCCGCGAACAGGAAGCGGGCGAGCGCCGCGTGGCAGGCCGCCAGCTCAGCACCGCTGACGGTCTCGCGGCCGGTGTGGGCGAGCTCGGAATCCCCCGGACCGAAGTTGACGGCGGGAACGCCGTGGGCCGCGAACCGTCCGACGTCAGTCCAGCCGAGTTTCGGTCGCACGTCCACCCCGGCGCTCGCTCGCAGCGCCGCGAGCAGGGGATGCTCCAGATTGGGTGGCGCGGGCGGCGAGGACAGGACCACCTGGGTGCCGTCGGCGTCCCCGGCGAGGCCGACCACTGTGCCCAGCGCCTCCTCGCTGCTCAGGTTCGGCGCGTGCCGGAAGTTCACCCNTACCTGACAGGCATCCGGCACGACATTGCCCTGCACGCCGCTGCTCACCCCCACGACGGAAAGGGACTGCCGGTAGGTGAGTCCGTCGACGACCGCGGGGCCCGGTTCAAAACTCCCGAACCGGGCCAGGGCGGGAGTCGCACGATGAATGGCGTTGACGCCCCGCCATGGTCGCGCGGTGTGGGCGCGTGAGCCGTCATAGCGCAGCTCGACAACCAGATTGCCCTGGCAGCCCGCCTCGAGGAGGCCGCCGGTCGGCTCGAGCAGAATCGCCAGGTCGGCCTGGAGGAAATCCTGGTACCGGTCGAACAGCAGGGTCATCCCGCTGCGACGGGAGCCAACCTCCTCGTTGTCGTAGAAAACGAACGTGAGGTGATGGTCGGAGTCCTGCGCCCGTTCGGCCANGACCAGCATCACGGCGAGACCGCCCTTCATGTCCACCGCGCCAAGCCCGGATACCGTTCCCGGTATTGCCGTGGGGTAATTTTTCGCTGCTGGCACCGTGTCGAGATGGCCGGCCAGCACCACGTGCCGATCCCGCGCGGGTTTCCCCGCCTGTGCACCCCGCGTCGTCGCGATGATGTTGTTGCCGTCCCGGATCATCCGCAGATCGGGTGCGCGGGCCCGCAGGCGGTGCTCCACCAGCCCGGCCAGCAGGTGCTCGTCGCCGCTGACCGACGGCACCTCCACCAGCGCCGCGGCCAACCGCAGCAGGTCCGTGCGCTCGAGCACCTCGACGCCGGCGGTCGGGTACCGCCCTGACTGCGAGTACATCCAGTTCCTCTCTGTGTCCGAGTCTGTGTGCGAGCTCTGCGTCTCTGTGTGNGAACTCGGCGTCCGAGAGCTACCGCGGATCGGAGATCCACCGGCGGCGGGCTCCCTCGGCGAGGCAGGCCGCGATCATCGTCATCAGCACCGCGCCGGCCGCGAACACGCTCGGCGTTCCGAACGCGGTGGACAGCAGCCCGCCGAGGGCCGCCCCCACGGGCATGGCCCCCCAGGCGACGAGTCGATAGACACTGTTGACCCGGCCCTGCAACGGCCGGGGGATGCGGGTCTGGCGCAGCGCGACCACGACCACGTCCCAGGTCACCCCCGCGCAGGCGGCCGCCGCCAGCGCCAGGCCCACCCCTGTGCCCACCGGTACCAGCCAGACGGCCACATTCGCGGCGNCCATCGTGGCAGCCACGCAGACGAGCGCCTGCTCGTCGCCGAGCCGGCGCACCAGCCGCGGGGCCAACCGGGCGGCGAACACCGCCCCGACTGCCTGGCAGGCCAGCAACAGGCCGTAACCGATGCTGCCGAGCCCAAGCACGGTATGCGCGTGCACGACCATCACCGCCAGCCCGGCGGTGAGCACCAGGTTGATTCCGCCGGCGGCCAGCGCCAGGCCTCGCAGCAACCGGTCCCGCAGCAACCACCGGGCGCCTGTTGTCATGTCGGCCAGCAGACCCGGCCGGGTGGCGCTGACCGGACCCGCACTGTCGACACCTGACCCGGGGGCTGCCGGTAGGTCGGCCGGCCGCTCGCTGGTCGATGGTCCGCCGGTCCGTCGGGTGCTCGGCTTCGCCGAGCGGACGCCGAGCAGGCTGGACAACAGCAGTGCCGACAGCAGGAAGCTGGCGGCGTCAATACCGAACGGCACCGCTGCGGCAATCGCGAACAACACCGAGCCGAGCAACGGGCCGACGAACTCGTTACCANCCGTCTGCGCCGCGAGGAGCCGGCCGTTGGCATCGACGAGCAGCTTCCGGGGCACGACCGAGGNCACGATCACCTGCGACGCGTTACGGAAGAACGTCTCGCAGGTGCCGATCAGGAAGAAGCAGATGTACAGGACCAGTAGATTGCCCCGGTCCAGGGCGACAGCCACCGCCAATGTCAGCAGCAGTAGCCCGCGGAACAGGTCGATGCCACGCATGGCGCGCAACAGGTCGACCCGGTCCACCAGTACGCCCGCTGGTAACCCGAACAGGACGTAGGGGAGGGTGAGCGCGGTGGTGACTCNGGNCACCAGTCGCGGGTCGTCGGTCAAGGTGTAGGCGAGCAGTGGCGCCGCCGTCAGCGACATCCCGTCGCCGACCGCTGAGAGCGTGCTGGCGGTCCACAGCCGCGCGTACCGCCCGCCGAGCCCAGCACGCGCCGACGCCGGCTCTGTCTCGACGGCACCCGCGGTCCCGGGGCCGCTCACGGCTTCGGACCGGGCCACGGGCTCGGCGACCTCCGCCCCCGTGCACTGATCCGCCGGTGTCGGCGGTGTCCTGTCGGCGGGCGCCCGCGCTGGGCCAGGCGGCGTCGAGCCACTCGCCGTCCGGGTCACGCGTGGTTTCCCGTTGGCTGTCGAGCCGCCAGGTTGTAGCCATGCCGCTTCCGCGCGTCCCGCAGGCGGCCACCTGCTCGGACCTCCTCGAGCACCTGTTGTTCCATGGCGGCGATCCGGTCAACCGATGCCGCGACCTCAGCCAGGGACGCCGCCGGTACGACCGTGACGCCGCTGCCGTCGGCACAGATGATGTCGCCGGGACGTACCGTGCGAGATTCCTCGCCCCGCCCAAGTTCCACTGCCTGCTGTACGGCGGCCATGCGCAGCCGGTTCTTTCCACTGCGCATGAAGGCACCGTGCGCCCACAGAGAGNAATCAAACTCGCGGATCCCGTCGATGTCCCGGCAAAGGCCGTCGATGACGGTGCCCGCCACCCCTCTGGCCAGTGCCACCTCGNCGAGGATGTCTCCCCATACGGTGNAGGTGGCGCTGCCAGCGGCGAGAACGACCACGGCGCCGGATGGCACATCGTCGAGAAAGTCCGCAGCCGCGGCCGGCGTTCCGGGTTCGACCCGCTCGAACCGCACGGTGAAGGCCGGGCCGACAACCGGACCGTGCCCGGAGAGGCGTCGGGGGCCCCAGAGCTGCCCGTCGATGCCGGCCAGGTCAAGCGCGTCGCTCACCACCGCCGTACCGTGCGCCGCCAGCACCCGGAGGTATGCGGCGTCGTGCAGGGTAGCCGATGGGACCGATATTTCATCGCTCAAGGTGAACCTCCCGCAAACACGTGAACGGCCAGTTTCCGACCCCCCTGGAAGATGTTGACTTTTGCGTTGTGACTGGCCTTGGACCCGAATCCGGCCAACTGACCGCCGAACAGGAAGGAATCGAGGCTGATGGTCATCGACTCCGCCCGCGGCGATCCCGCGGTGAGCACGGGATACCGCAAGGGTGTGACGCGCTTCTGCGCGACAGCGCCATCGGCGGCGGCCCGAGACAGGGCCGCACACCAGGTACTGCGACTTACGTCGGCGCCGATGGTGACTCCGTCGCCACGGATGTCGTACGGCTCCTTCAGCACGTAGCGCGTCTGCTGCTCCTGCAGTTCATCGAGCAGCGACGTCTTCCCGTCGGCTGCCGTGGCGACGGGGGTGATCCGCCGGGTCCATGGCAACAGGGCCGCCGCCAACCGCCGCTGGCTGTCCGTGAACAGGTCGGCGAACTGTGGATCCTGCACGAAGGCCAGGCAGAGTTTGNTCTCCGCGACATACCTGGCCGCGAACGGGTTGACATGAACCAGGGGCGTGTCGCGTAGCGCCCGCTCCCAGGTACGCACGAACCCCGGGTCGGTCGCCATGTCGTTCCAGCGCACCGTATTGACCTTGTTCCAGCACAGGTCCGCGGCCCGGTCACCGAATCTGGCCTCCCCCCGGTCCACCCGCAGATCACGTGGATCGGCCAGGTACGCGTCGAGTCCGCGCGACCGGAACTCCGCCACGATTTCGCGGCTCTCCCGGCTGGCGGCATCGCTGGGTTGCAGCACCGCCACCCCGTCGAGCCGCGTCGACTTGCCGGTGACCCGGCTCGCCGCGGCGAGCGCCNCGGCCCGCAGCGCCGCCAGGAACCGGTCCTCACCCCGCGTCGGCAGGTAGGTCAGGTCGGACAGCTCGGGTGGCGCGGCGCCCGGGGTCTCGATCGCAAGCAGTTCGGTGACCTGCCGAACCGTGGCGTTGACCCGCGAGGTGAACAGGGTGCCGGCCGGTGCGTCGGCATTGTTTTCGAGCAGGACGAGTCGCTCCGTGTCCTGATCGAGATATCCGTCCAGTCGGCACACCCACGGCGCGTCGGATGGGCCGAGATCGGCGGCGATGAGCCGTTCAGCGCTTGCTGGCAGCCCGAACCAGGCCCGAACCTCGGCATGTTCTCGGAAGTGGCGGACCACGTCACCGAGCAGGGCCACGTAGTCGGCGAGTGNCTCACGCAGCGACTCCGCGAAGGCGCTGTCCAACAGGACGGGCAGCGGAGCGAACGGGAAATCACGGTTGCGGAAGCAGGGCGCCTGCGCGAGCACAGCGGCGGTGACCTCTCGCAACCGCTCCGGTCGGCCGGCCAGCTGGCTGGCCGTCACGAGCGCGCGTGGCCAGTCGATGGACGTCGTCAGCATCGCCCGTATCCGGGCTGCCCGACGGGGTCGGCCTGTTCGTCCGGCCCCGTGACCAGCCCATCCGGCCCGTCCTTCACCGACCAGGTGACCAGGTTCGAGGCCGCCGTCCCCCGGACCTGGTCGAAGTAGGCCGCGACGAGCTGGGCCGTGGCGGGCCGCTGCGGCCACCGCGCGGGTGTGTACCCTTCGACCTCACGGACCGGGCCGAACTCGATCCCGGTGCCGCACAGGAAGACCTCGTCCGCTTGGCGAATTCGGTCCGGAGTGACCGCCTCCTCGGCCACGCTCAGTCCGAGCCTGGGTGCCGTCGCCAGCACCCAGGCCCGGCTGATACCAGGCAGCACGGCGTCACCAAGTCTCGGGGTCACCAGCCGGGTGCCCTCCGCCAGAAACACCGTGGCGGTCGGAGCTTCGCTGACCAGCCCCTCCGCCGTGCACAGCAGGCAGGAGTCGAACCCGGCGGCGACGGCCTGCGCGAGCGCGAGCCGCGGTCCGGCATAGGCGGAGATGTTCTTGGCCGCACTGGGGAAGACCGCCGACGAGGGACGCTGCCACGAACTGACGGTGAGCCTCAGGCCTTCGCCGTCACGTAGCCAACGCTTGCGGCCCGATGGCGTGACGGAGACTGTCAGCGCCGCCTCCGAGCCGTCCCCGATGCCGCCGGCATCGACCGCACTCACCGCGATGCGGGCGTAACTGTCCACCTGCGTATCGTTCACCGCGACCAGTTCGTCGATGATTCGCGGAACATCGTCGCAGCAGGTGTCGTCGAGCAGCATCAGCCGACAGGAGTTCCGCAGCCGGTCGAGGTGCTGGTCGAGAAGCCACGGCCGTAGTCCCAGCCCGGGCGCCTCTTGGCGGTACAGACGGACACCCTCGAAGACCGAGATGCCGTAGCGCAGCGCGATGCTTCCCACCGGCAGCGTTGCCGCCTGCGCCGGAACGAGCTGCTCGCGGTGGTAAACGAGCGGGCCGGCGGGGGCGGGGCCTCCCGCCCCCGCCGGCCCAGCCTCACTCCCCATGACGAAAGACAGGTTCGGTGGGGTCGTAACCGGTGGCGAGAATCATGTCGAAGTGCCGGTGCCGCAACTCCAGGGACGTCGCGAGGGCGTCGACGGCCTGCGCCCGCAGGATGTCCGTGGTGCAGTAACGATGGAGCAGGTCGCGGACCGCGTCCGCGTGCTCCTCCTCCAGCTCGCTCACCGCGTCCCGGCCGACATCCGTCGAGGCGTGGTGCACGAAGAACTCATACCCCTCCGGNGGAAGGCCGTACACGTCCCNCATCACCGCGAGCATGNTCGAACCGTCGGGGTTGACGATGGGGGGCTGGCCCTCCATCANAAGCAGGACCGCGGCCGCACCACTGGTGAAGTGTGCCTCGCGGNCGTTACAGACGCGGATGTTGTGCGCGACGAGAGCGGCGGTCTCCGCCGCCAGCGGAGCGGCCTGAAGTTCCTCGGCGCTTACTCCGACAGTCCGACCGAAGGCGGCAAAGGNTTCCAGATGGCGGCCGGAGCCGGAAAGCGCGCCGGTCTCCTCCTCGTACACGTTCTCGACCAGATGCCGGCGGATCTGATAGTCGTCGACATCCGACGCGACACCGAGAACATTCCGGGTCCACATACTCTTGATGGGCCAGCGGTGCACCACGAATTCACGCAGAAGCCGCCGGGTCGCCTTACCACTGAGGATAAGCTGGTAGAGGGGACTCGTCATCTTCTTGCGCTCGACGATCATTCGGTCCAGGGTGGTGACGATGTCGGACATNGGGATCCTCCTTGGATCTTGTTGCCGGCTCCTGCGATCGTTCGCCGGGCGGTCTGNGGCCTAGACCTGGCCTGCCACCTGCGATGTCTCCAGGACGGACTGGNCACGCAGCAGAGCGTCATAGCCATGCCGGGCCGTCTGCTCCCGAAGCAGGCGGGACTGGTCAAGGCTGACGTCGAGCAGGCCGGAGAGCACATTCTCCGCACTGAACTCCGCGAGCATCCGAATTCGGGTCGAGACGGTGCTCTGGTCTTTCACCAGTGGGTCGAGCGAGAAGTCCGCCCCAAGGTGGAGCGTGAGATGTGCGGCGATCAGCTCGAGTCTGAGGTTGCCGCCGCCCTTGCCGATACCTCCGATTGAGGCATCCAGGGCGGTCGNCCCGGCGTCCAGCGCCGCGCACGAGTTCGCGAAGGCGAGACCCAGGTTGTCGTGCGCGTGAAAGCCGATCACCGGACCGGGACCCTGCTCCGTAGCGGCGTGCACCGCGGCGGAGACTCTCCGGGTCACGTCCTCCGGGTAGAGGCTTCCATTCGAGTCAGCGAGGTACACCAGCCCCGCCCCAGCCTGGGCCGCCCGNCTCACGGCGAGCGCAAGCCGGGCGGGATCCGCTCTGCTGGTGTGGGTGAGGTTCACCGCGGTGAGCAGCCCGGCGTCGCGGGCCGCCGCGAGGTACGGCAGCGCGGGCACGAGGTCGAGGCCCGGCGCCAGCACCCGGACCAGACCGACCCCGAGATCGCCGAGGGGCGCCAGCGCGGCGGGATCGACCTCGCCGGGCCGTACCATGACGGCGAGCCGCGTTCGGTGTACCTCCGCGGCGAGCGTCCGCAAGTAGTCCGNCTCGCATCGGGCGGCGGGACATAACGCGTTGCCCGTCGGGGTTCGGAGATATCCGACCTCCACGAACGGAATCCTGGCTTCTTCGACAGCGCGCACGACGGACGACGCTTCGTCAACTGACCATCGATGACCGTTTACGTATCCACCATCTCGGAGAGTCACGTCGAGAAGGATGGGTCGTCGGCTGGCCTCATTGCCACGTTCTTCGTTTGGAGTGCTTTTCGGGGTCACATCGGCACCCTTGCTTCGAAGATTCCCGAAGTTTCATTGCATCATCGCGGTCAGAACGGAAACGGATTGTCTGNGGCATGCAGCCACTTTTAGCGGACGCAGTCATTCGTGCCACATCAAGCCGCACAGATTGGTGCAACGGCCGGCTCCGATATGTACCACCTTGAGGATATATCACCGCGCGAAAAGGTGTCAACCGCAGCCGACGGGACGCCGCGACCATGGGACCCCGAGCAACGGAGAGTGACCAAAATAACCGGAGTCGGGGCGATCGTTCACCCCGACTCGCACACGCGGCTTATCACGCTGTGTATACAATTTTATTCGACGGCGGCGGCAGGTCCTCCGCGGAGAATCAAGTCCTTCCTGGTCTACGGCGTCGATCCGTATGACCCGAGAAAGTTCGGGAAGCTCTCAGTATTCGCTTCCTGTGCTCTTGTTGTAGAATCAACTAAATGATCGTTGTATACAGTGGTTGTAACTGGTCAGGTGTCTTTTGATCGACAGTGACGGTTAGTTACGCGGTAGCAGTGAGGGTCGGGCTGGTTTCGGGCAGCCAGGGACGGCCCGCGGTGAGGCGGGCGAGGGCGTCGAGCATGCCGAGGTCGTTCTTGCGGGCTGTCGACAGGTAGCTGCGCAGCGCGCAGAAGTGCCGGGCCCCGGCGAGCGAGCGCAGGCAGCCGGAGATCTTCTGCCTCAGCTTGACCATCCGAATGTCACGCTCCGACCCGTTGTTATCGGCCGGTACGGCCAGGTCAGTGAGGAACCGCAGGTAGTCGGCCTCGCGGGAGGCGAGGCGGTCGGCGAGGTTGTTCTCGGTGCGCATCGCCTTCGTGGCGCGGGCCGCGGTCTGGCTGATCCCGGCCTGCACGGCGCTGCGCAGCCGGTGACGGCCATCGGCGCTGGTCGCGAGGTGGATGGCACCAAGGCCGGCGGCGCGGGCGTCGGCGGCGAGTCGCTGCAGGTCGACGAGGGCCTCGATGGCCTGGGTCGCCCAGCACCAGGCCGCGGGGTCCTCCCGCTCGGNGACCGCGACCAGTTCACGGACCACGTGTGCGCAGCAGAGCTGGTGGTCGGCGCTGAGGAAGACGTCGTAGGCCGCCCAGCAGTCGTGCACGGGCGTGCCGGTGAACGCGGGCAGGACGTCGGCGGCGGTGATACCCAGCCGGCCGCGGCGCGGGTGGATCGTGACCAGGGTCAGCCTGTCCGTACGGGCGCAGTGCACCCAGCNCAGCTTCCCCTCGACCCGCAGGCCGGTCTCGTCGGCGCCGAGCACGTCGGCGCGGGTGAGCAGGTCACGCAGCAGCNGCAGGAACGCCTTTTCGAGCGTGGCGATCGCCCGCGCCTGGATCGCGACGATCGTGCCGGCCGACAGCCGGATCCCGAACAGCTCGGACATCGCCTGCGCGGTGCGGTCCTTCGAGAGGAACTGTCCGCCGTACAGATAGAGGGCCAGGGCGCGGACCTGTTCGCCGTACTGGACCGGCGCGTCCACCCCGTGCGGCGCCGCCGCCCTCGTCCGGGCACCGCAGCCGGCGCACTCCCGCTCGAGCAGGGCGGTGTTCGGTGACCGTCCGGCCCGCCGGGAGCACCACGTCGACGACCTGGCGGCGCTCGAGACCGGTCACCGGCGCGAGCAGCAACGCGTCCCCGCACCGCCGGCAGCACTCCGGCTCGTGCAGCACCGTCCGATCCGGATCCGCGACCAGCGCGAGCGTCGAGCCAGGATGACCGGGCTGGCCACCCGGCGACCGGGCGCTCTTCTCCCGGCGCGACTTCGGCGCCGGCTTGGCCAGCCCCTCGCTGCTCGGAGGCTTCGAAGAGTTCCTCGAGTTCTTCCCGAGCCGCGCCTTCAGCTCCGAGATCTCCGCCGTCGCCTGCGCGAGGGCCTCCACCGCGTCCGCCGCCTGNCGGCGTGCCTCGGCCACTTCCTGACGCAGCATGCCGATCAACGCCACGAGCTCGTCATACGACGGCGCAGGCTGATCGGCGGATGACACGCGATCAACCTACAGGGCGGTCACTCACCGCGAACATCCCGCCCGCCACAGCGGATGCCGCCCACACGACCGACCTGCGACAACGCTAAACGAATGAGATACCTGACCAGTAATCGGTTCTTATTGTGGTGCGTTAGGTCCACAAGCTGGCCCGCCGTGGTCGCTGGACCTTGTCCAGCTTCCCGGTGGGCCGCGATGTTTTCGGGGGGGGGGCGACCCCCCGATCCCCCCGTCCGGCCGGCGTAGGTCTGGCTTGGTGATGGTCGGTGCGGTGGTGTCAGGCGAGCCAGGGGTTGGAGTCCCCTCAGCTATCTCGGCGTGTCGCTGCTTTCTGGGCTCGAACCGAGATCCTCACTTGTCAGCGGCTCACGTCTCGGCGTGGGTGGCGGGGCTGGAGCGGGCGTGACCTGCGCCGTGAGGCACAGGGCAGCGTGATCGCTGAGGCCGCGCGGTGGCGGGGGACATGGACGTAGTCGCAGCCTGTCAGCTGGAGCCGGCCGAAGGTGAAGAAGGTGACGCTGCTGGCCGACAGCGCCTGAGGCNCATCCCCATGTCTTCCGACCTCAGGGCCATCATCCGACTGCGGCGAGCACATCCGATCCGGCCGGCTGCATCGGACCGAGGCCGACCACGTCGACACCGTCCGGATCGCTATCCGACGAACCGACCGCGGGTGGATCGGCTACAGGCGGATCGCCTTCGGGCGGATCAGCCGTCGGAGCTTGCTCTTCCAGTATCCGGTGGGCCTCGGCGCGGAGCTGCACGACCAGACTTCGGGCCCTCTTCGACCCGACCCGCAGCCGCTTCCGTAGCTCGTCCGCCGAGATCGGCCGGCGATGCTCCTCCCAGTAACAGNCATCCTCGCGGCGCGCCCGGTCAAGAAGCGCACCGTCCACCACGGCCGCTGCGCGTCGGCCGGACTGACGCTGCGCTGGCACAGCCGACGACGCCACACCGGCGCCATGAACGCCGTCCTGCTGCTCCGCCAGGACCTGAACGGGTGCCACCCGCCCACCAGCCACTTCCGGCTCAGACCGCGAAACCGGGACGTGGACGTTCGCGCGGACGCCATCGGACTCGTTCGTCTGACCCGCGCCNCCCGCCGAGATCGACTGCTTGACCGATGGCGTGGAGCCTGCCTGGCCGGCCTCGTGCATGGCCTGAAGCAGACCGGGGCCGACATGGGCCCAGCCGATCAGCAGCNAGCACCNCACACTGTCGAAAGCGGCCTTGCCGTACTCCCCCGCGATCATCGGCTCGGACACGTTCAACGCCAACGTCACCACGCTCGCGAACACCAGCAACCTCCCTGCCGGCCGCAGTTGCCCAGGATCGGCATCGTGCGCGGCCAGGAACCGGATACCCAGAAGCAGCCCGGCCACGGACAGATCGACCGCCGGAGCAACCAACGGCGCCACATAGACGGGCACGCCGAGCCGTAGCGCGAGCAGCCACACATTGCCGAACGCGAACAGGAAACTCAAAGCGACAACCACAACCATGATCGCCGTGACCAGCCGGACGGTCACCGCCCGCGCCTCCGCCGGCCCTCCCCCGCCGGCCGTCAGAGCTTCCCGCCTGCACCACCGACACCAGCAGGATCACCGCCGAGATCCTCACGGCGACGGCGACCCATCTGGATCTCCGCCCGAGCAGTCACAATCGGTTCAGATCGCTTACCGGACCATGAGGATGTCGAACGAACCTCACCCGGGGTACACAGAGTGTAGCCACCGAGTCACACCAGCATCCGAATCGGAGATGATCGCCCACGCCGCCCACCGCAGGGAGTTGACCCGTAACCCTCGGCCGAGCTTAAGGTTCAGCTCTACCAGCTCTCGAATATAAGATCTTCGTTCGGTTGTGCGGGTTCAGACGGCTGCGCTCAGACTCGATCCGACTGCTAGCCCGGGGGCGCGTCGACATGGTGGGCGGGAAGCTGTCTGTCGAGGACCCGCGGATAGACCGGAGCGCCCGACGGGTCGTCACGTCAAGCCGGTCGGCCGATACAGGCAGACCCCGGCCGACGACTTTCACCGACGTCTCCTCTTTGAACCACCTGCCCCGGCGAGTGCCTACACGGCCGGGCAGCGTCGTCNAGCAGCAGGGTGAGCCACCGCGCCCTTGAGTGAGCAGCGTCGCCGACGTCCAGACCACGTGCGCAAAAAGCTCCCCAAGGTCGCAGTAGGAACCGCACCAATCGGTTCGTGCATCGTGTAATCAGCGGGCAATTGTGTTGATCCGGCCCGCGGGGTCGATTTTCCGAATTCGCTTGTTTCCCTCGTCCGCTATATAGACGCTACCGTCACTGCCGACCGCTATTGCGGAGGGTCGATTCATTTGAGCGCGGGTGGCTGGACCGCCGTCGCCGGAGAACCCGCCAGTACCATTGCCCGCGAAAAGGGTAATCCGCCCGGAAGGGTCGACCTTCCGGACATCATTGGCGTCGTCAAGAATGTAGACACTGCTATCCGGACCGACCGCCACCTGAAGCGGATACATCATCTGGGCTTGGATGGCGAGGCCGCCATCGCCAGCGAATCCGAGGCTCCCGTTACCTGCGATAGTGCTGATCCGTCCCGCCTGGTCGACCTTCCGGATTCGGTTGTTGCCCTCGTCGGCGATGTAAACGCTGCCATCCGCGCCGACTGCCACCCCGCAGGCGTTCCCACAGTCCAGCTGGGCACGGGTGGCTGGACCGCCGTCACCGAAGAACCGACTGGGCGAGGGGCTGGTGCCGGCACCGGCGAAGGTGCTGATCAGCCCGNCCCGGTCGACCCGTCGGATCCGGTTGCTAGCTTCGTCGGCTAGATAGACAACACCGTCAGCACCGACCGCCAGCGCACCCACTCCAGACAGTGGAGAGTCGAGGGCTGGGCCGCCGTCGCCGGAGGACCCGGACTCGCCGAGGTCAACCGCCCTGCCGTTGCCAGCGATAGTGCTGATTCGTCCTGCCCCGTCGATTTTACGAATCCGGCTCTCATCGAGGTCCAGGTTGCTGTCGACCATGTAGACGCTGCTGTCAGCACCGACCGCAAGTGCCGCCACCCAGTTCACCTGAGCTCGATTCGCTGGGCCGCCGTCGCCGGAGAACCCGGCGGTGCCGGTACCAGCGAGGGTGCTCATGCGCCCGGCCCGGTCGACCTTCCAGACCCGATGTTCCTCGATGTCGGCGATGTACACACTTCCATCACCACCAACAGCCACTCCTGCCGGCCTGCTCAGCGGGCCCACCGCAACCGCCGCAGGTCCGGGTGCGGGTGTGGGTGTGGGTGTGTTGAACGTTCCACTACTGGTAGGGCTGGACCCGTTGTTCGATCGCAGGGCGACAAGCGTGCTGGTCGCCGCCAGTGCTGCAAGGGCAACCGCCACAACCCATCGGGGGCGGAAGCGAGTCCGGCCAACGGCCGGACTGCTGCGATGGCGAGACGCCATGCCAGATGGCGGCCTGATCGGTGCGGGCATGAGGTTCGCGGTAGAGCGGATGTCCGCGTCAAGACGCAACGGGATCCCGGCCCAGCCGGGTCCGTAGACGGTGGCGGCCGCGGCGGCCAGTTCCAGCGCGAAGGTACGAGCGTCGGGCTGGCGGTCGGCTGACTTCTTCNCCAAGGCTCGCAGGACCACGGCGGCGAGCGGAGCAGGAACATCGATCATCGGAGGAGGCGGGTCAGTAAGGTGCTGGCGCCACAGCCGGCTCACGGATTGCCTTGGATCGAAAGGCGGGGCGCCGGTAAGCAGCTGGTACATGACGACTCCAAGCGCATAGAGATCGGTAGCGGGGCCGAGCCGGCCGCCGTCGATCTGCTCGGGTGCCATGTACATAGGAGTGCCGGATCGGCTNCTGGCCGTGGCCCCGGAGCCTTCGAGCAATTTCGCGATGCCGAAGTCGGCGACCTTCGCGATGCCATCGGCGGTGAACAGGATGTTGTCGCCCTTGATGTCGCGATGCAGCACTCCAAAGCTGTGAGCATGCTCGAGTGCGGCGGCGACGGCCAGTCCCACCGCGCAGCCAGCCTGCGGCGTCATACCCGCACGTCTGCGGCTGAGAGTGCCACCGGCGAGCAGTTCCATCACGACCAGACACAGGCCCTCTGCTTCGACATAGTCGTACGCCTTGACCACATGGGGATGGTCGAAGCCGGCGAGCACCCGGGCCTCGGCGGCGAAGTCCAACGACCTCCCCTCAGGCCCTTCGGCCTGCATCACCTTGATCGCGACCGGACGACCCAGCCGTCGATGCTTCCCAGCCAGGACCAGGCCGAACGCCCCCGAGCCCAGCTCGGCGCCGAGGGCGTAGCCCGGCAACGCCTTCTGTACCCGCCTCCGGTCAATGATCATCTCCGGTGGGAGCGGACCCGCCGCCCCGCTCCTGAAGTCCGTGTCACAAGCGAGCAAGCCTAACCAAGCTGCCACGAACGGTTACAGAACCGTCGCATGCGGGACAGGTGGACCGGCCGTTACGCAGTATCGGTTGATCCATTTTCGTCCAGCCGCAGGACCTCCAGGGAGCTCGACGTGGCGAGCCGCTTCANGACCGCGGGGCGGTCTCCGGTAACGGTCTGGCCTGAAGGAGACCGGGGCCGACGTGGGCCCAGCCGATCAGCAGCCAGCACCGCACACCGTCAAAGGCGGCCTTGCCAACTCCCCCGCGATCATCGGATTGGACACGTCCAACGCCAAGGTCACCACGCTCGCGAACACCAGCAACCTCCGGGCCGGCCGCAACTGCCCAGGATCGGCACCGCGCATGGCCAGGAACCGGATACCCAGAAGCAGCCCGGCCACGGACAGGTCGACCNCCGGAGCGACCAACGGCGCCACACAGGCAGGGACGCCAAGCCGTAGCGCGAGCAGCCACACGTCGCCGAACGCGAACAGGAAACTCGAGGCGACGACCACCACCATGATCGCCGTAACCAGGCGGACGGTCAGCGCCCGCGCCTCCGCCGACGGCCCTCCGCCGCCGGTCATCTGACCTTCCCGCCTGCACTACCGACACCGGCAGGATCACCGTCGAGATCCCCACGGCGACGGCGACCCATCTGGATCTCCGCCCGAGCAGTCACAATCAGTTCAGATCGCTTACCGGACCATGAGGATGTCGAACGAACCTCACCCGGGGTACACGCGATGTAGTCTCATGATCACAATTCGCTTCGGCTGAACGCAGACTTGCGCCCCCCTCTTCGCGAAGGTGGCCTCCACTCTCCGTTGAACTCAAGGCGCCGGCTCAGATACTCGATCGGATGAACCGCCATTCGGCCCTGTGGCTTCGCGCCCGATCCCCCCTCGACGCACCAAGCGCCCGGGGCCGGCTTGATCCGACGGCACCCGGCGGCCGACAGTGACCGCTGTGGTTAGCTTCGCTGGGGCCGCCGCGCTGATGCTGGTCGTCGACACCGGCACCACTGGCAGGGATCGCGGCTGCCTGACGTTCCGCCCGTAGAGACGACCGTCCGGGCGCCGCGGACCGGGGTCCGCGGCATCGGTCCTCCGTGATCCAGAGGCAACGTGGTCGGCGAATTTCGGCAAGTCGCTCGATTCGTGTCGCCGAACCACGCCTTGGCGCCGACACCCGGCACCACGCCACCAGGTCCTCGGACGTGAAGGTCACCTGTGCGATCTTCGGGACGGGCATCCACTGCGCGGCCAGCAGGATCATCTGCGCCCGCCGCCACGGCACCACCGACCGGCTGCCGCGGCGCACGACGCTTGACAGGCGCGGGCCCTCCTCGTCGTCGATCGCCCGCACCTGCACCCGTTCGCCACCGGCCAGCCTCAACCNCCCCGCCGGCCCGCCAGCGAAACCCCCGGCGTGTCCTCACGACAGGTCCACGGTAGGGCCAACCTCCCCAATGGGGTACTAGCTTGTCGGCGGCTCCCAGGGCGGCGGGCCAGGGGTGGCCCGCGCGATCCGCGGGGCCGGCTGGGGCGACCGCGAGGCCAGCCGGACGGCCTAGCCGACCGGTCAGCGTGGCGGGCAGGTTTGGGCCCGCGCCCAAGGCGCACCACTTCAGGTAGGTGTCCGATGGGCCGCCCACGCGGGTGTCCTCGTCGAGGGGCTTGCCTGCGGCGTCGAATCGGTTCACCGCTGCTGTCACCTGCTGAGGAGCGCCTCATGGACACGAGCGAGCTGCGCAGCCTGTATGACTTCGATGGTCCGGTCGTGACCGTGTACGCCAGTACAGATCATGCCCGTGAGAACGCCGCCCGGCTCTACGACCTGCGGTGGACCGACATCCTCGCCGATCTCGAAGGCCAGGGAGTCGGTCCCGCCACCCGCGACGCGCTGCTCGCCGAGCGGGGCGACTCCCATTACCGTGAGAGTGGGACGCGCGTGGTCGTGGCCGTCGGCGAGGGTGGATCCGCCCACGTCCCGTTTGCGCGATGGCTTCCTGGGCGGTCGGATGTCGACGTCGTCGCGGTCGGACCGCTNCCACACCTGCTGCCGCTGCTCGACTGGGCCGACGGTCGGATCCCACACGTGATCGCCCTGGTCGATCGGCGCNGGGTCGATGTGCTCGCCTACACCGACGGTCCCCTGCCGGCCGGCGGCGTCTCCCAGGACACGACCAGGCCGCCATGGCACAAGNCACACACCGGAGNCTGGGCCCAGCGACGCTATGAGAGCCGCGTCGAGGAGCATTGGAAGCACGGTGCGAAGGACGACGCCGATCGCATCGTCCGGGCCGCGCACGACATCGCCGCCGAGGTGGTGATCCTGGCCGGCGAGCCGAAGGAGCTCTCGCTGGTCCGCGAGAAGCTGCCGGTCGAGGTCGCGACCAGGGTCGTGGTCGTCGAGGGTAGCCGCGCCCGGGACGGGTCCGACGACCATCTGGCCGGTCGCGTCATGGACGTGCTCGCCGAGCAGCGGACCCGGCGGACGGCGAGCCTGNTGGCCGAGTTCGAGCAGTATCGCCGCCGCGCGACCTCACTGGTCGGGGCGGCGAGTGGGACGGTTCCGAGATCCCTCGGATCTGTGTCCGCGGCGGGCGTCGGCCACCAGGAAGGGTCGGGTGTTACGGACAGGAGCGGTGGACCGCGATCCGGGGACCGGATCGCGTTGGATGCCGCTGACGGGCCGCGGGCCACGGTCGCTGCCCTGCGTCTGGCCCAGGTGAGCGACCTGCTGCTGGCCGAAGGGATCCCCGCCGGCGCGCCGGCCTGGATCGGGCCGGACCTCAGCGAGGTCGCGCTGGATCCCGCGGACCTGCCGGCGGTCGCCCACCCGATCCGGGCTGGGCGGGTGGATGCGCTCATCCGGGCCGCGTTGGGCACCGGAGCCGCCGTCCACAGCGTCCCGGCCGACGTGCCGGAATCACCGACCGAACGGGTCGGCGCGCTGCTGCGTTACACCCTTTCGACGCCCGGCTGAGAAACGACGCCCGGCTCTCGTCGACATCCGACCGTAAAGGGCATGCGGTCGCAGGCCGGACAGGGGCCGCTGTTCTGATCAGCGAGAGCTCAAGCACGCAAGCCGGGCGGTGGCACGGCCGTGGCGGCGCCGGCGGCGATCAGCTCGTCGATCGTTTCGCGGGCGATCCCGACTTCGGTGAGCACCTCGATCGTGTGCTCGCCGAGTACCGGCGGGGGCAGATGCAGCTGGGTCGTCAGGTCGCCCAGGTCCCACAGTGCGCCCGGCTGCTCGAAGCCGCCCCAGTCGTGGTGGCGGTAGCGGGCGATCAGTCCCGCGGCGTCGTTGTCGGCCGAGTCGAAGAACGCGTCGCGCTGGTCGAGCCGGACCTCCTCGGCCGCCACACCCGCCCCGGCGAGCAGATCGAGCACCTCACCGGCCGGGCGGACGGCGGCCGCCGCCGCGAGCTGCGCCGCACTCCCGCAACCGAGCGCCCGGCAGGCCGCCGCGACGTCGCTGTCAGCGGTCGCGGCCATCGCGACCCACCCCTGCGCGCAGGCCAGCAGGCGCCGGCCCGGTGTCGTGGTCAGCTGCGCCTGGTCGAGCATCGGCACCGGGGCGAGGGCGCCGTCTGGTTGCAGGTAGGTCTCGCTCGTGGTGAGCACCCCGGCACCCAGCAGGGACGCGGCGACCGAACTCGCCCGACCGGTCCGGTCCCGGGCCAGGACCGCCCACAGCGTCGCGGCCGCGGACGACAATGCGCACTGGTGGTCCATGAACCCGAAGCGGTGCCACATCGGCGGGTTGCCCTCGCCGCCGCCCATCTGCTCCCATCCCAGCGACGACTGGAACAACTGGTCGTAGCCGGGCCAATTGGCGCGTGCGCCGTCCGGACCGTACGAGCTCGTGTGACAGAACACCACGTCCGGATTCACCGCACGGACGGCCTGCTCGTCCAGGCCGAGCCGGCGGGCGGCCGGGACGCGCAGGTTGTGGTGCACGACGTCGGCCCAGCGCAGCAGGGCTTCGACGGCCGGCCGGGCGGCCTCGGACTTGAGGTCGAGGGCCACGGCGCGCTTGCCGCGCTGGCAGCCGACAAACGNCCAGTCGCCCCAGCGGCCGGGTTCGCCGGCCGCCGGTTCGACCTTCACGACGTCGGCGCCCAGGTCGGCGAACAGCATCGGCGCGAACGGCCCGGCCAGGAACGCGCCGAAGTCCAGCACCCGTAAACCCTGGAGCGGGAAACGCAGCGACTCGACCGGCCCACCTGCGGCGGAGTCTGCGGCGCCGCGGCCGCGGTCGCGGTCGGTGGCCGTGCTGCGGGGCGTCCAGTGCCTGGCGGCCACGTCCTGGTGCTCACCGAGCCGGGGGGCCGGACTGCGGACGGTGGCAGGCGGGTCCAGCGTGACCGGATGGCCGGGCACGGTGATGCGGCCGGCCTCGGGGTCGTCGAGCTGGGTGACGTACCGGTTGACCTTCGCCTGCTCGTCGTCGAGGACCGCGCCGAGCGGCAGCACGGGCTGCGCCGGCCGGTCGTTGGACCACAGCTCGGCCAGCCACTCGGCCGCGGGCCGGCGGCGGAACGCCTCGACGTTGGCTCCCCAGTTCGGGAACGCTCTGGCCATGATCCCCCCGGCGTGGCGCCGGTTGGCCTCGGCGACCGCGTCGGCACCCATCTCGTCGAACACCCGCTTCGTCAACGGCAGGTCGTCGGGGCACGGCGGCATGACGTGGATCCATTCGCCGTCGGCGCACTCGAACAGTGGTGTCACCGCCCCGTCCTTGGGCATGCCCGCCGCGAGCAGGGCCGACGGCGCCTCAGCCCGGTGCCAGTGCATCATCATCGGAGNGAGCGCGCCCTGGACGAGGCTGGTATGCACCGGCCCGCCCCGGCCGGTCCGCCCCCGTGCCACCAGCCGGGCCGCGATCCCGGTCGCGCACAGCCACATGGCCCCCCAGCTGCCGAGCGGGAACCGGACGTGGACCGGCCCCGGCCGGTGCCCCTGCTGCTCGTCGAGGATGCCCAGTCGCGCCAGCGCCAGCAGGTCGTCAACCGGACGGTCCGCGTCGACGTGGTTGGCCGGCCACGCGAGCACCGACGAGACGACCAGCGCGGGGTAGCGGCTCCCGACGGTGGCGTCGTCGAGGCCGAGCCGGGCCGCCGTCGTGGGACCGTATGAGTGGACGAGCACGTCGGCGCCGCGCAGCAGCTCGTCGAGCCGTAATCGCCCCTCGGGGGAGTCGACGTCCAGCACCAGCGACTGCTTGGAACGGGCCCAGGTACGGAAGCCGGGCAGGGCCCGGTCGGGGTGNCCGCCGGGCGGCTCGACCAGGACGACCTCCGCGCCCGCCTCGGCCATCAGCATCGTCACCGTCGGNCCGGCGACACCGGTCGACAGGTCGACGACCCGGATTCCGTCAAGCAGTGCTTCGGGCATGCGGGCTCCCCTTTTCCTCGGGCTCTTCTCGGACGCGGGTGTCACAGCCAGCTGGTCAGACAGTCGAGCGCGTGGTCCCAGGACTGGTCGCGGATCGTCTCGTCGAACCAGTCGTTTCCCTCCTCGTCCACATCATGCGACCAGAACGCGTGGGTGACGCCAGGGTAGAGCTCGACCTGCCAGTCGACCTACCAGTCCTCGATCCGCCTGCGGAGCTCGGCCAGCAATCGTGGCGNCATGATCGGGTCCTGGTCTCCGTGGACGACCAGGGCGGGTGCGTGACTGTTCCAGATCAGGTCCATCGGGATCCGACGAACCGACCGCGGGTGGATCGGCGGCAAGCGGGTCGCTCTCGGGCGGATCAGTCGTCGGCACCACCACCTCGACGGTGCCCTGATCGAACCTGCGCTGCGGAGACACGGTCAACGACGGCGCGCCCTCGTCGCCGGCTCGCTGTTCCGCCGGGACTTCGGCGGGCGCGACGGNCACACCAGCCGACTCTGGCTCAGCATGCGAGACCGGGACGTGGACGGTCGTGCAGATGTCATCGGCCGCCTTCAACTGACCCGTGCCACCCGCCGAGATCGACTGCTCGACCGATGACGTGGAGCCTGCCTGGCCGGCCTCGTGCATGGCCTGAAGCAGGCCGGGGCCGACGTGGGCCCAGCCGATCAGCAGCCAGCACCGCACACTGTCAAAGGCGGCCCCGCCGACTCCCCCGCGATCATCGACTCGGACACGCCGAGCCGTAGCGCGAGCAGCCACACATTGCCGAACGCAAAAAGGAAACTCAAGCCGACGACCACGACCATGATCGCCGTGACCAGCCGGACAGTCACCGCCCGCGCCTCCGCCGGCCCTCCCCCGCCGGCCATCAGAGCTTCCCGCCTTCACCACCGGCACCACCGGCACCACCGGCAGGATCACCGTCGAAATCCCCACGGCGACCGCGACCCATCTGGATCGCCACCCGAGCGGTCACAACCAGTTCCGATCGCTTACCGGACCATGAGGATGTCGAACGAACCTCCCCCGGGTACGTACATGGTCCTCGCGCTGAAGTAGCTGCGTGGATGCTTCCTGTGATGTTGCAGCGCCGCCGCCGCCCGGGGCCCGTCAGTTCCAGGCCAACAGCGGCACCCCAGCCCGTTCCAGCGCCCGCTCGACGGAGAGGTTCCCGTACATCCGCCGGGCGATACGGGACATCGACTTGTAGATCACCACGTCGAACCGGGCGACGTCCGCACCGCGGCCCCGGACAGCCGGTTCCCCACGATCGGACTCGACATCGCGGCAATGCGCNGCGATCACCCAAGGACTCCGGCGACGCCGACGTGGCGTGGCGTGGTCTAGTTGCCGCATCAGCGACTGACGCGGATCCTGGTGCTCCTCCGTCGGGGTTCGGCCCGCGAAGGCCACCCTCACTTCACCACGGAGCAGGCTCAACGGCATCCCGAGCGACGAATCCGCAAGATCCGAAAGGCCACTCAGCCCAGGCTCCACCGGGTCGATGCCGGAACGCCGCGCCCGGCTCACGCCGCCCGCCCCGCCGTTCTCCCCGCCGTCGGGCCGGAGCCTCAGGCGACGTTCGCCTGTGCGACGACTGACCACGTCGCTTCCGCGAAGGAGGTAAGCACCTCACGCCTCATGCGGGCCGCCGAATCCGGGTCACGGGTTGGCCGCCCACAACAGTCGAATGTCGTGCTGCGTCCGACGCGCCATCACACGCAGCGCGTCGTTCAGAATCACGGCCCGATCGTAGACAATCGGCGTGCCGGCCGAGTCGAAGGTCGTGCGCTGGGCCACCATCGCCACTCCGCCGCCCGGAACTCCCGCCGCCCGTGCCGTGTTCCTGGGCATCGGCTTGGCCTGGAAGTCCTCCTCGGCCGTCGCGAGCAGCAGCGAGCACCGGCCGCGGAGGGACTGGTAGAGCGAGTGTTGACTGAAGTCGACGTCCCTGAGCTGTTCGGCCCAGGGCAGCGGCACCCACGACACCTGGTGGACGACGGGTCGCCGACCAATCTTACGAAGGCGCTCGAGGCGCAGGGCGCGTTCCCCGTACTCCCGGGACAGTGCCAGCGCCGCTGGCCTGGTCATCGGCCGGAATCCGTCGGTCAGCACCTGCGTGGTCAGGTCGACGCCCTGCACCCGCATGTCGGCGGCGAGGCTGTTCAGGGAGCGCAGATCGAGAACGGCCGGCCCGGGCGTGACGAAGGTGCCCCTTCCCCGCGCCTGGACGATCAGACCGTCCTTCTCCAGGCTGTGNAGCGCCTGGCGAAGGGTCATGAGGGTGACGCTGTAGTGGCGGCTCAGTGATGCCTGGGAGGGGNGNGCCTGGCCCGCGGTGAACTCCTTCCGCTGGATGCGGTCGAGCAGGTCGCTCTTGATCTCCAGGTATCTCGGTACTCGCGAGCCGGNCAAGTCGGGGCCCCTTCCGTCTGATGGCAATGCTGCAGCCTGCCAGCTTCCACGAGACCGTTGCGGGCGCACCATCGTGCATAGGGCAAACACCAGTGGCTTCGGGTGGATACGTGTGGTTCGAGGAGGATCGCGGTCCACTGTCCCCGGGCCCNCAGGCACGAATACGCCTGCCGTCGCCGTCGGACACCTGCGCTTCCGGCGGACGGACCACCGAGCAGATCACAGACGAGATGCTTCGGNGGGAGTCGAGCTCTCGACCCCGCAAGAGTTCTAGATGTGTTGACGCGCAGGCTGCTACGATCGCGATCAGCAGTCGAAGAGTTCTAGAAGACTTTGGATCATTGGCCTGCGGCAACCCCGGCCGGCGAGGCCTGGTCCTGTGGCGGCGCGGCGCCTGGCCGCGCCAGACGGGCGGAGGTGCCATGACGCCGGCGCTAGGAACCGGACGCACGATTCACGAGTCCGCCGCACGAGTCGGCGGTCTGAGCAGGCTCGCGGACCGTGAAGCCACGATCATTCTCGGCGCCGAGTCGGCGATGTCCGACCCGGGAGTCTCCGGACGCTTCGGCGAGTTCGGCGGGCGATACGTGCCGGAGGCACTCGTCTCGGCATGCGAGGACCTCGAAGCCGCCTACCGTGACGCTCGCTCGGACCCGAGCTTCACGCAGCAGTTGGATCATCTGCTGTCCGTGTACGCGGGCCGCCCGACGCCCGTCACGCCCGCGAACCGGCTGTCCGAGGAGCTCGGCGTGCACCTGCTGCTGAAGCGCGAGGATCTGGCCCACACCGGGTCCCACAAGATCAACAACGTCCTGGGGCAGGGACTCCTCGCCCAACGGATGGGGAAGAAGCGACTGCTCGCCGAGACCGGCGCGGGGCAGCACGGCGTCGCGACGGCCACCATCGGCGCCCTTCTCGGCTTGGACGTGGTCGTCTACATGGGCGAGGCGGACATCCAGCGCCAGGCATTGAACGTCTTTCGNATGGAGCTGCTCGGCGCCACGGTGGTGCCGGTGACAAGCGGCACGCGGACGCTNAAGGACGCCTGTAGCGAGGCGCTGCGGCAGTGGGTCACGCAGGTCGACGAGGCCCACTACTGCATCGGATCCACCATGGGCCCTCATCCCTACCCGTGGATGGTGCGCGAGTTCCAGNGAGTGATCGGAACCGAGGCGCGGGCGCAGTGCGCCGGACTCCTCCGCCAGGGCGTGCCCGACGTCGTGACCGCCTGTGTCGGCGGTGGGTCGAACGCCGCGGGGACGTTCGCCGGGTTCGTCGACACGCCGNCCAGGCTGGTCGGCGTGGAGGCAGCCGGAGGCGCCGCGATGACCGACGGCCTGCCCGGTATTCTCCACGGCTTCTACTCGAACATCCTCCAGGACGAGGACGGCCAGGTCCGGGAGGCTCACTCCATCTCGGCGGGGCTGGACTATCCGGGAATCGGACCCGAACATGCCGGGCTCAGCACCTCGGGCCGCGCCGAATATGTGACGGCGAACGATGAGGAGGTCGTCTCCGCGGTGGTCCGGCTGGCCAGGGCCGAGGGCATCCTGCCCGCACTCGAGTCCGCCCATGCTCTCGCGTGGATCATTCGGGCCGCCGAGTCCGGCGAGATCCCGTATGGATCGACGGTCCTGATGACCCTGTCCGGACGGGGCGACAAGGACGCCGAACAACTGAGGAGGCTCGTGTGACCACCCCCCACCCTGCCGGGTTCGGCGCCGTCGAGCGCGCCATGCAAGCGCGGCGGGACGTGGGCGGCAAGTGCCTCGTACCGTACGTCACCGCGGGGATCACGGAAAGTTGGCTCGACTACGTGGCCGCCGCTCAGGACGGTGGCGCGGACGCGGTCGAGATCGGGTTGCCGTTCTCGGACCCCATGCTGGACGGCCCCATCATCCAGGCAGCCTCGTCACGGGCACTGGTTCGAGGCAGCACCGTCGGGGGGCTGCTCGACGAGCTGGCCGGCTTCCGCGCCGAGGTCCCGCTGATCGTCATGACCTACAGCAACATTGCCCGGCGGCACGGATACGACGATTTCTGCCACCGGCTGGCGGAGGCGGGCCTGGCCGGACTGATCGTCGCGGACACCCCGGTCGACGAGGTCCGCCCTCTTGTCGACTCCGCCACGAGCGCCGGGCTCGAGCTGACGATGCTGGTCGCACCGTCGACCAGCCCGGACCGCGTTCGGCAGATCGGGGCGACCAGCCGGGGCTTCGTGTATGTGGTCAGCATCATGGGAGTCACCGGCGTGCGCGACACCGTATCGGACTCGATCGTCGGGACGGTGCAGGGTGTCCGAGACGCCACCATGATGCCCGTACTGGTGGGTTTCGGTGTCTCGACCCCCGAACAGGCGGCCACGGTCGCAAGCGTGGCAGACGGTGTTGTCGTGGCGTCGGCCCTCATGCGTTCGATTCTCGACGGCGCCCCCGCGGGCGGGATTCGACGCGAGGTCGACGCCCTGCGCGTCGCCGTCGACTCCGCAGCCGCAGTCCGACCGACCGACATCGCGCCGGGGAGGAGGGCCCCGACGGGGAACCGATGATCCCCGCCGTGGGTTCGGCATGCCGGCCCGCCTGCGCACAGGCCGGATCCCGGCGGTCAGGCACTTCTCGCGACGACCCTTCCTCCGCCGCCCGTGGCGGAACCCCTCACCGTGCCGCGTCCAGCTGCTGTCCGTATTCCTGAAGCGAACGCACATCAATGTCACCGTGAGCGATGGCACCAATGCCCTGGACGGCCGCGGTCAGCGCCTGCATGGTAGTCAGGCACGGCACCCCCCGGGCAGNGGCGACGGCGCGAATACCGTGGCCGTCGCGCCGCCCTTCGGCGCCGGACGGCGTGTTGATGATGAGGTCGACCTCGCCCCTCTGTATCAGCGTCAGAATGGTGGGTTCGCCGTCCGGCCCCGGGCCTTCGCTCTGTTTGCGGACCACCCGCGCCTCGATCCCGTGACGCCGCAGGATCTCCGCGGTGCCGGAGGTGGCCAGCAGCTCGAAACCGTGGGCGATCAGTTCACGTGCGGGAAAGATCAACGCTCGTTTGTCGCGGGCGGAGACCGAGACGAAGGCGCGCCCCTTGACGGGCAGCGCCCCGTAGGCACCGGCCTGCGACTTGGCGTAGGCGGTGCCGAAGGCCGTGTCGATGCCCATGACTTCGCCGGTGGAGCGCATCTCGGGGCCGAGGACGGTGTCGACGCCGCGGCCTTGCGGATCACGGAACCGATGCCAGGGCAGCACCGCCTCCTTCACCGAGATCGGCGTGTCCAGCGGCAGCGTGCCGCCGTCGCCGGAGGGCGGCAACAGGCCCTCCACGCGCAGTGCGGCGATGGTCGTGCCCAGCGAGATCCTGGCAGCGGCCTTGGCCAGCGGAACCGCGGTCGCCTTGGATGTGAACGGTACGGTTCGCGACGCGCGCGGGTTGGCCTCCAGCACATAAAGGATGTCCCCAGCCAGCGCGAACTGGATGTTGATCAGGCCGCGTACGCCGACTCCGAGCGCGATGGCCTCGGTGAAGGCCCGCAGCCGCTTGATGTCATGCTCACCCAAAGTGATCGGCGGCAGCACACACGCCGAGTCGCCGGAGTGGATGCCGGCCTCCTCGATATGTTCCATCACACCGCCGAGATACAGCTCACGGCCGTCATAGAGCGCGTCCACGTCGATCTCGATCGCGTCGTCCAGGAACCGGTCGACCAGCACTGGACGGTTCAGGCCGATCTCGGTGGACTCGGCGATGTACGAGGNCATGCGTGTCTCGTCGTCTATGACCTCCATGCCGCGTCCACCGAGCACGTAGGAGGGGCGGACGAGAACGGGGTAGCCGATCTCGTCGGNGATGGCCTTGGCACCGGGAAACGATGTGGCGGTGCCGTGCTTGGGCGCGGGCAGGCCCGCTTCGGCGAGCACTTGGCCGAAGGCACCGCGGTCCTCGGCGAGGTGGATGGCCTCGGGTTGGGTACCGACGATGGGCACGCCGTTGTCCTTGAGTGCCTGGGCGAGGCCCAGCGGGGTCTGGCCACCGAGCTGCACGATGACGCCGGCGACCGGGCCGGCCTGCGTCTCGGCGTGCACGATCTCCAGAACGTCCTCCAGAGTCAGCGGCTCGAAGTAGAGCCGGTCGGAGGTGTCGTAGTCGGTGGACACGGTTTCCGGGTTGCAGTTCACCATCACGGTCTCGTAGCCGGCGTCGTGCAGCGCGAAGGAAGCGTGCACGCAGGAGTAGTCGAACTCGATGCCCTGACCGATGCGGTTGGGGCCGGAACCCAGGATGATCACAGCGGGATTCTCGCGCGCCGCTACCTCGGACTCCTCGTCATAGCAGGAGTAGAAGTACGGGGTACTGGCGGCGAATTCGGCGGCGCAGGTGTCGACGGTCTTGTAAACGGGGCGGAGGTCGAGCGCGTGCCTGGCCTCGCNGACGACCTCCTCGCNCAGACCCCGGATGCCGGCGATCTGGACGTCGGAGAAGCCGTGCCGCTTGACACCGGCGAGCAGGTCCGGGTCGAGCCGGTCGGCCTCGGCCAGCTCGTCCGCGTATTCCTTGATCAGGAAAAGCTGATCCACGAACCAGGGGTCGATCTTCGTGACATCGAAGATCTCCTGAGAGTCGGCCCCCGCGCGGATGGCCGCCATGACAGTGTTGATCCGGCCATCGGTGGGCACCGCGGCCCTGGCGAGCAGGTCGTCCTTGTCGCCGGGCGCGGTGACGAAGTCGAACTGCGAGCCTTCCTTCTCCAGCGACCGCAGTGCCTTGTTCAACGCCTCGGCGAAGTTGCGGCCGATGNCCATGGCTTCGCCGACCGACTTCATGGCAGTGGTGAGAGTGGCGTCAGCGGCCGGGAACTTCTCGAAGGCGAAACGCGGCACCTTCACCACGACGTAGTCGAGGGTGGGTTCGAAGGATGCCAGGGTCTGCTTGGTGATGTCGTTGGGGATCTCGTCCAGAGTGTAACCGANGGCGAGCCTCGCAGCGATCTTGGCGATCGGGAAGCCGGTGGCCTTGGATGCGAGCGCGGAGGATCGCGATCCCCGGGGGTTCATCTCGATTACGATAACTCGGCCGTCATCCGGGTTGACAGCGAACTGGATGTTGCAGCCGCCGGTATCCACCCCGACCTCGCGCATCACAGCAATGCCGATGTCGCGAAGGATCTGGTATTCGCGGTCGGTCAGCGTCATCGCGGGCGCCACCGTGATGGAGTCACCAGTGTGCACGCCCAGCGGATCGACGTTCTCGATGGAGCAGACCACCACGACGTTGTCGTTCCTGTCACGCATCAGCTCCAGCTCGTACTCCTTCCAGCCCAGGATGGACTCCTCCAGCAGTACCTCGCTGGTCGGCGACAGAGTGAGACCCTGCCCGGCGATACGACGCAGTTCCTCCTCGTCGTGGGCAAAACCGGAGCCGGCACCACCCATGGTGAAGGAGGGGCGGACCACGACCGGGTAACCGCCGAGCGTGTCGACGCCGACGAGCACGTCGTCCATGGAGTGGCAGAGAACCGAGCAGGCCGATTCACCGTGCCCGATCTTCCGCCGGACGGCCTCGACAACGGCCTTGAACCGCTCGCGATTCTCGCCCTTGTGAATGGCCTCGACGTTGGCGCCGATCAGTTCGACGCCGTACTTCACGAGTATGCCGCTCTCGTGCAGGGCGATCGCGGTGTTGAGCGCGGTCTGGCCACCGAGGGTGGGCAGCAGCGCGTCGGGCCGCTCCCGGGCAATGATCCTGCCGACGAACTCCGGGGTGATCGGCTCGACGTAGGTGGCATCGGCGATCTCCGGATCGGTCATGATCGTGNCCGGGTTGGAGTTGACCAGGATGACCCGCAGACCCTCGGACTTCAGCACGCGGCACGCCTGGGTGCCGGAGTAGTCGAACTCGGCTGCCTGGCCGATGACGATCGGGCCGGAGCCGATGACCAGAACGGACTGGATATCGGTGCGTCTAGGCACGCTGGCTCTCCATGAGGGAGACGAAGCGGTCGAAAAGATGCACGGCGTCGTGCGGACCCGCGGCCGCCTCGGGGTGGTACTGGACGCTGAACGCCGGCCGGTCGAGCAGCCNCAGGCCCTCGACCACATCGTCGTTGAGGCAGACGTGGCTGACCTCGACGCGACCGTACGGTGTGCCGCTCACCGCGTCGAGAGGGGCTTCGACGGCGAAGCCGTGGTTGTGCGCGGTGATCTCGATCTTGCTGGTGGAACGGTCCTGGACCGGCTGATTGATGCCACGATGGCCGTATTTGAGCTTGTACGTACTGAAGCCAAGCGCTCTGCCGAGGAGTTGGTTACCGAGGCAGATGCCGAACAGCGGGGTGCCACGTTCGAGGACGGCCCGGATGACGGTGAGATCGGCCGTGCCGGGATCTCCTGGACCGTTGGGCAGAAACACCCCGTCGGGGACGACCGTGTAGACGTCCTCGACCGTGNCATCGGCCGNCAGCACATGCACCTCGATGCCGCGCTCGGCCATGCGGTGCGAGGTCGTTCCCTTGATACCGAGGTCGATCGCGGCGACCGTGAACCGCCTGGTGCCGACGGCGGGGACGACATACGGCTGCGTGGTGGTGACCTGACCGACCAGGTCGGCGCCGGTCATCTCGGGTGCCCGGCGGACCTCGGCGAGCAGGGTGCCCGCATCGATCGGGCTCTCGGTAGAGCCACCGGCGAGCGCGGAGCCGGAGAAGATGCCCACCCGCATCACGCCGCGTTCACGCAGGTGTCGGGTGAGCGCGCGGGTGTCAATGCCACTGATACCGACGACGCCCTGGGCGGCCAGTTCGTCGTCGAGGGAGCNCCGCGCGCGCCAGTTGGACGAGACGCGGGCAGGGTCACGTACGACGTAGCCCGCCACCCAGATGCGGGACGACTCGGNGTCGTCGTCGTTGACTCCGGTGTTTCCGACGTGCGGAGCAGTCATGACGACGACCTGGCGGTGGTACGAGGGGTCGGTCAGCGTCTCCTGATAGCCGGTCATGCCGGTGGAGAACACCGCCTCCCCGAAGGTCTTTCCCACCGCGCCGTAGGCTCGGCCGCGAAAGGTGCGGCCGTCCTCCAGTACGAGGAAGGCGGGCGTGGCGGCCGGCCGGGTGATCATCGGTTCGATCCGCGCACTGTGCGTCCTCCTCCGACCAGGAACGGCATGTCAGGCTCGCACTCCAGGCGGAACCGGGCGGCGGTGGCGGCGACGGCCTTCTCCACGTCGCTGCTGGAGTCGCCACGGAACCGGAACCGGGCGCCGACGTGCTCATATCCGCCCACGCGCGGGATCACCTGGCCGACCGTGGGGATCACGGACGCGTACGGACCTTCACCAGAGCCCAGCGGCCCGGGAAGATCCCAGGAGATCACGCGGCAGGGCGCCGGGACCGGGGACGGCACCAGCAGCCAGCCACCCGTANGCCAACGGGACGGCACGGGAAGTTCCGGGCGACGACCGAGCTGGATATCCGCGGCGGCGCGCATCAGGTCGACGCCGTGCACCTCTCGCCAGACGAAGGGGATCTCCGCCCCTCCGACTCGACAGCCCGCCTCCAGAAACCGGATCACCGGCGACCTCTCGGGGGACGTGCCGACGAACGCCTCCAGATGGAAGACCCAGGGCTGCGAGCTCAGCGCACCCGCGAGCCTGGCCGTGAACTCGCCCAGTGGCCCCAGAAGTTCGGGATCGTCGACCTCGACCGAGCCAAGCGTGTGGCCCTCGGCGAAGTCCACGCAGGTGCTGACATACCGGGAGGCCCGCCAGGGGCCGAGCCGGTCGCCGGTCCACAGGCCATCGATGTGGAAGATCTCGTCGGCGCAGAACTGCTGCACCAGGCGCGGCTCCGGTGGCGCTCGGTGCAGCAGCGGCAGATCGGCTGCAGAGTCGAGGCGTACGACGCCCCGACTGGCTGTCCCCCGGCGGGGCTTGACGATGACGGNCCAGCCGTGGGTGTCGGCGAACTCCCGGACCNCCGTCTCGTCGGGCGCGTCCGCGAAGGCGGGGGCGGGTATTCCCGCGGCTTCGGNGACCTGGTTCATGACGAGCTTGTCGCGGAAACGAGCGAGCTGGCCAGGCGTCTGGCCCGCGCAGCCGAGCCATTCGCGGACGAGTGCGGCGGTGTCCAGATCACCTTCGTTGAGTGCCACCACGCGCCGAGGAGCCCCGAACCGGGCACTTAGTCCGGTCACCGCCTGCCGTACTGCGTCGAGGTCGTCGGTGGCCGGGACCACCCGGGTAGCCGCCGCACTGCTGGGGACGGAGGACATGCCCAGCTCTGTGGTCACGTAGCTGACCCGGTGCGTGCCGTGGTCGAGGTAGTCCTCGTAGTGGGCGTGCTGATCGCGCCAGCGGTGCAGGACGATGATGTGTCCGCTCATACCCGCTCCGTCCCGGGCATCGACATGTCATGGATCCGGCCAACCGCGAAGGTTGCCGACACCACCGCGGCGCGGGCTGAGCTGAGCGCGCCGCGGGCGGCGTCGAGATTTCCTCCCGGTAGCTGTGCCACGATGTCCGTCGCGCAGTCGATCAGGTGGAGCGCGGCCCGGGTGAGCGGCTGCTCGCAGGTGTACTGCTCCTCCACCAGCCGCCGGACGGAGTTCAGCCGGGTGACGGGGTCCTGCGCCAGATCGTCCGTCGGGGCAGCAGAAGCGATCGTATTCACGGGCGATTCCATCCCAGGGGTCGGAGTGGACTGAGGGCGCCCCGCCTAACCGGACGCCCGTGGGCAGGGAGAAACGGCGGCTGAGACCGGGGCCTCGGACTCAGCCGCCCGGCACGGCCAGAGCGAAACAGAGGAGTGGGAACCTCGAGAGGGCCGGCCGTCAGCTCGTCTCGATGCGGATCCTGGCGTTCGCGGCCTCGCACTTGGCCACGGCATCGTTCGCGTCGCGGCCGGAGGCGATGACATATCCGGAGACGCAGTCGGCTACCGTCAGCAACGGCGGTACCGTCTCGCCCACGTTCTTACCGATCACTACCGCCACCTCGGCGTTCGTGAACTCGTCCAGGTAGGGCAGGAAGACGTACGGCACCTCGCCCTGAGGGACCCGGCGAATCTCGTCGGCCACGTCGTCGGGCACCTGGATGGCAGTGATCGTGCCCGGCTCCGGGGTGAGAAACCGGACCGCGGCGCCACCCAGCGGCTCGGGCGAAATCGCCGGCAACTCGTCGATGCCCAGCGGTACGGTGAGGAACATCCGGTTCAGGTTCAGTCCGAATGCGCGACGTACCAGCTCGGGCGCACCGCTGCCAGCCAGCCGCGCGTGCGATTCGAGTACGCGCGGCCCCTTGCTCGTGAGNACGAACTCGCTGTGCGAGGGACCTTCGGTTAGGCCCACGGCGTCAAGCAGTTTCGGGGTAAGCGCGCGGAGTTCGGCGAGCTGGGGAACGGCGTAGCGGCTGGGGGTGCTTACCNCCCACTCGACGTACTTGTCGTTCATGCGGTATTCGGAGTACCCGATGACGAGGTGCCGTCCCGCGTGCGAGAAGGAGTCCACGCTGACGACGGGACCGTGCAGATATTCCTCGGCGATGGCCGCGGAGATGCCCGCATCCTGTAGCGCCTGCCAGGCATGCTCCGCGTCCCGCGAACCNCTCACCGGATGAATGTGCAGGCTCGCCACACCGTCCACCGGCTTGACGATGATCTGGTCACCAAGCTCGGCCTGGAACTCGGCGACCTCGGCAGCGCTGTGCACGATGCGATACCGCACCGGGCTCAGCCCGTGCTTGTCCAGCAGTTCCCGGGTCAACGCCTTGTCCTTGAGCGCGCGGGCTGTGGCCTCAGTGACGCCGGGCAGACCAAGCGAGTCCACGACGAACCCGGTGGACTCGGCGGCCGGCTCGGTGGTGGTCAGAACGCGGTCGAAGGGGCGCTCCTCATGCAGCGCCCTCAGTACGTCGAGGATGGCTTGGCCATCGGCGATGGGTGCGTGCACGATCCGCTCGCAGTGTTCTGCGATGCTCACGTCGTAGGCGCCCTCCTCGTGGACGAGGACCACGTCGACTCCAAGCTCCACGGCACCCGCGATCGGCGCCGGCCGGCCGCCGATGACTGCCACCCGGTACTTGCCCATAAGAATCCCTTCGATGGTTTTCGCGATGTGGTGTGACGGCGGTCCTACTCCGGTCCTTGACCGGATCCTGACCGCGGAGATGTCCCGCCGGACAGATGCGGCGCAGGCTGTGCCATGTCAGGCCGCGTAGCAGCGGCGCAGCCAGCGGGCAGTCGCATCCGGCGCCGGCGTGAAGGACTTGCGACGGTGAAGCACCCGATGATTGTCGAAGATCATGAAGTCACCGGTACCGAGGACGAATGCAACCGACGGCATCGCGCCCAGAGCCGCGGACCACCGCGTCAGCGTCTCGCGTGCGGCATCCGTGCGGCCGACCGTCGTCCCGCGGTCGTAGCGAACACGGTAGCGGCCGTCCGGGCCGACCTCCAGGACAGGGGTGTTCATCAGCGGCCCGGTGGCGTCCCTGTCGTTGGAATAGGGCACGCCGACCTCGAACTCCGCGGCCATCAGGCCGAGTCGGGTCTTCTCGTCGAGACCTGCCACGACGTCATCGAGCGCCGCGACCTCGGTGGGGACTTGCTCCTGGTTACGTATGGCAAAGAAGGTCAGATAGGGCGGAGTGTACAGGCGCGGGTCGGAGCCGATCGGGCCGAACTGCTGCTGAGGATTATCCGAATGCCAGAAAAACTCCGAGTCGGAACCCCAGGAGCTGGTTGTCCCAACAGCCGCCGGATTGGGTACCACATTGCGGATGAGATGCCCGCTGTTCTCATAGCCGACGGCAAATGGAATGCGACCGAGGATGCGTATGAGTCCCAGGTGGATCGCATTGGTCATGGCGAGCCCAACCTCGTCCCCGAATCCGCTTACCGGAGTCAAGGGAAAATCCTGGGCAGGGAGATTGGACAGGACAAGCGCGTGCCCGCCTTCCGTGGTAAACGTCTGGATCCCACGGAGGACGTCATCGGGAAGGTGGCGCCGCAATGGATACGAGCCGATGTCGGCGAGAATTGTGGCATCGAAGTCCGAGTCCAGTCTGGTCTCCGAGACGCGTTCCGAAATCTCTTTTTTCAGCAGGTCCCGGACGCTGTCCTCCAGAGAGTACCGGGCGAACTGGAGCCGGCTGGCCATAGACGTCTCCCATCATTCGGCTACATGTCGCCGTGTGCCACTCGGCGAGCCCGCGGTGGAACCACACGGATCCAGTAGGTGTCCGCATTCCGTTTCCAGCGACGTGACAGGGGGTCCGCTGCGACCCGACTCAACAAGCCGATGGGTGTCACAAAGAGGTAATAGAAGGGCAGCAGCAGAAAGGAAAGCATGAAAATTCCGTTCTCGAACAGATAAGGACGGATTTAACGCACTCGGGACGAGCGTGCGCAGCGCACGGGCAAGGCAAGGTCGCCGAGCCGTCAGAACTCAGTCCAGCGGGATTTCCTCGCGCCAGTCGGACTCCTCCGACCAGGCCGGCTGAGCACTCTTCATCAGCAAGAAGTTTCCCAGTGCCAGCACATCGATGTCCGTGCGCATGAAGCAGGTGTAGGCCTCGTGCGGGGTGTTCACGATGGGCTCTCCACGTACATTGAAGGACGTGTTGATCAGGACCGGACAGCCCGTACGGTCCTTGAAGGCTNTCAGCAACCNGTGAAAGGCCGGATTGTTGTGCTGCGCGACCGTCTGNACGCGCGCCGAACTGTCGACGTGCGTGACAGCGGGGATAGTGGATCGCTGCACTTTCAGTAGTTCCAGTCCGAATGTGTCTTCGTCCTGGACCTCCAGCCTCTGCGAAGCCGCGATCCGAGAGACCACAAGCATGTACGGGCTTTCCTGCGGCAGGTCGAAGTAGTCCTTGGCGTCGGCTGCCAGCACGGCCGGCGCGAACGGGCGAAACGACTCCCTGAACTTAATCTTTAGGTTCATTGCGGACTGCATGGCCGGGTTGCGCGGGTCGCCGACGATGGACCTGGCGCCCAGCGCCCGCGGCCCGAACTCCATGCGCCCCTGGAACCAGCCGACAATCTTCCCATCCGCCAACTCGTCCGCTACCGCCCTGGCCAGCGTGTCGCTGCCCAACCGTTGGTGCGGGATGNCGTTGGCCTCCAGGTACGCGAAAATCTGCTCGTCCTCGTACGCGGGGCCCAGCAGGGAGCCGTTCATCACGTCGCGCCCCGTGCGCGGGTGGTCGCGCCGCACCCCACGCTCCATGGCGACAGCCTGGGCCGCACCGAGAGCGCCCCCGGCGTCACCCGCGGCCGGCTGGATCCACACTTCATCGAAGATCCCGGCGTCAACGATCCTGCCGTTGGCCACACAGTTGAGCGCGACGCCGCCGGCCATGCACAGGTGGGCCTCGCCGGTACGCTCACGCGCTGTCCTGGCCAGGCNGAGCACTACCTCCTCGGTGACCGCTTGAATGGAAGCCGCCAGATCGAACTCTCGTTCGGTGAGCTGACCTTCGGGAGTGCGTCGCGGTCCACCGAAGAGCTTCTCGAAGCCCCGCCCGGTCATCACCTGACCGCGCAGATATTCGAAGTGGCGCATGTCAAGGCGGAAGGAGCCATCGGGCTTGACGTCAATGAGCCGCTCACGGATGACGTCCGCGTAGCGCGGCTTGCCGTACGGCGCAAGGCCCATCAGCTTGTACTCGCCCGAGTCGACCTTGAAACCGCAGAAGTAGGTGAACGCCGAGTACAAAAGCCCCAGAGAATGCGGGAAGCGCAGCTCCGCAACGGGTCGCAACTCGGTGTCGCGACCGTGCCACAGCGTCGTCGTAGCCCATTCACCGACGCCGTCGATGCACAACACTGCCGCGGATTCATAGGGACTGGGAAAGAAGGCCGAAACGGCATGTGACTCGTGGTGGCGGCGCACGGAAAGCTCCGGCACCTTGCCCCGTCCCAGTGCCGCGAGCTCGCCGCGCACTGTGTCCGCGGTGTGCAGCCTGCCCCCGCGCATGATCCATGCAGGCAGGGTCTCCCGAAAGGAAGCGAAGCCCATGGGCGCGGCGCCCGCGAAGGTGGACAGTACCCGGCGGAACTTCAGCCGTGGGTCCTCGTAATAGGCGACCACGGAGATGTCGTCCAAGCTCACGCCCTGCTCGTCCAGGCAGTACTCGACGGCGCGCGAGGGGAACGACGAGTCGTGACGATTTCTACTGAAGCGTTCCTCCTGAGCCGCCGCGACCGCCACACCGTCGGCTACCAGCGCGGCCGCGCTGTCGTGGTAAAAGGCCGAGATTCCGAGAACCAGGTCAGACACCGCTGTCATTCCTCCGCCCGAACAGGGCCACGCCCGCGCGCGACCGGGTGGATGTTTACGGCTATCTCTCCAAACAGACGTCCACTTGCTGTCAAAGGTCCGCGCGCATGTCCTGCTGTGCCCCGCGTCGCCAACGTCTCCCCGCGAGCCGGCCGCTCCGGGCAGCCATCCGCGCGCCCAGCCCGCTGGGCGNATTCAGTGACCGGTAGCCCACACGCACCCGCTCCCAGATCCCTGCCCGACCCCCGGGGCCAGGCGCGTCGGGGAGNGCANCCAACAGCGTGTCCACCGCGTCCGCCGCCCACGCAGAATGTCCGGTCGCGACGTTGTCGATGGTGTTGTGGATGTCCACGAAGCGGGTACTGAAGCCGTACTCCTTCAAGGCCATCCGCGCCCTGCGGTACGACCCACCTACCCCGGACAACTCCATCGCCAGGTTCAATCCCAACAGCTCCGGCATGAGCGTCCTTGGGAAGCGTCCGATGCAGAGCCAATACACCGGCAGTTCGAACGACTCGTCCCGGAGTCCGGGCCACCGGGCGAACTCCCGCGAGGCCGTCGGCGGCAGCTCGACGCCCATCTCCCGAAGAACGTCGCGGTAGATCAGCATATGGTTCAACCGCGGCTCGCCGTTACCGAGTTCGTCCCAGTACGTTTCGAAGAGCGAGTGTCCGATCCCGGAAGAGGCCTGCTCGTGATCGGTGAACCCCTGCAGCCAACTGCCGTCGATCAGAGTCAGCGGCGCCGTCTGTACGGTGTCGTCGACGACGGCCTCCCGGGAGGGCAGCGGGATCGCCGCGTTCCGCTCGAACTCGGCCCCGTGACGGTCGTGCTGGATCTGTAGCCAGGGCCNCAGACCCTCACGGTCCCAGTGCTTCGGCAGCTGCAGCACTCCGCGATCCATGCGGTAGCGAGAACGCGCCAGCCAGCCCGCCACGTACTGCCTGGCCCAGNAGCGCAGCGCCGGAGTGTCGTTACGACGCATCAGCAGGTGGTACGCCTCGCGCACGCCAGCCGGCGCGCGGCCCGGCAATCGCGCTCCAGCCGCAAGCGCACCGGCCACACCAGCCAGAGCACCGTCGGTACTCGTGCCCTGGGCGGCCGGAGAACCCCCACCGGCAGCGCCGGCAGCGGGCGGGGCCGTACCCGGGGCCACCGAGTCCGCGGGCGGGCTGACTGGCAGCGAGTCGATCCACCGCCGGATGACGGTCAGGTCTTCCGGCGAGAAGACCCGGAACATCGGCCCCCGCTGGCCCACCAGCCCCCGCACAAGCGGGCTGNCCTCCGAACGCCCGGGCCTGACCAGCGTGCTGCGGGCCAGGACGTCGAGCAGCGGCCCCGGGTCCGTCCGACACTCCGCCAGCCAGACGGCGAGCGGCCTGTCTTCCAGGGTGAACTGATGGTGATAGACCGCGCCTTCGCGTGCCCGCAGCCGCAGCAGCTCCGACATTTCGAAAGCCGGGTCCCCGGCTGCCACCAGCCCGGCATGGAGCGCGCCCGACCAGTCACGCAGCGCAGCCATCGTCCAGCCGAGACCCCGGCGCACGGCGTCGGCTACCTGGACACCCTCCTCCGTTGTCAGCTCGTCCACCACCGTGCGGCACTGCTCGGTCGGCGCCGGGTCTCCGACTCCGCGTTCCTTGCCCGGATCGACCGCGTCCCAGTCCGCCGCCGTCGGTAGGACATCCCTGACCATCGTCAGCGCCGGCAACAGGCCGACCGTGCGCAAGCACAGGTCGGCCCCGAGGATTTCCCCCCGGAAGTCGTCCGGCCGCCTGCTCATCGCCAGCAACAGCGCCGGAAGGCGGAATGCCGCCTCGGTGATGCGCCGGTCACCGGCTAACCGCACCGTCGGCACGGCGTTCTCGGCGANCCGTAACCGGCGCAAAAGATCAAGGTAGGCACTTCCTCGGGATGCGCCTGGGTGACCGACGCCCACATCGGAGGCATACAGTGCGAGAATACGCAGCACAACGGGAACGTCAGCATTCCCTGGGGCACTGAGCCATTGCAGCCATGCACCGTAGACGCAGGCCAGCGGAGCGCAGCTGAGGACGGCCCGGCGAACGAGTATCCGGCGGTCTCCGTCCGGGTCGCCACTCCCGGCGCCGAGAAGAGCGCGGAACCGTTTGCCCTCGCAGGCTGCCCAGTCAGCGGCCCCTCGGACCAGGNCATCAAGCGAGTCGTCCCCGTCCTGCGTGTGTCGGCGCAGCTCGGCCTGCATTTCCTCGACGAATCTGTCCCCGGGAAACAGCGCCTCCGGGTCGGAGACGTACGCATACAACGCCCGCGCAGAGCCGTTTTGCGGCTCGTACGGGACGTACCCGCCGTGTTGCGTAGCCGGCGCCTTTCTGGCAACTGCCTCACGACCTCGCATGCTTCTCCTTCATCCCGTTTCGTGGTGCGCTCGGAATGCGGAACGCGGCCGCGGTCCGGTCAGAACATGGGATATATGGATGCGTCGTTCTTACGGTTGGCGCGCTTCTTGCGCCGGGTCACCCTGTCTACGATCCTTCGCAGGAGAGACATGGCAGTGATACCTGCCTTCAAATAAGAGGGAAATTGATCGCCGGGCAGCTTGGGAGGATCATTTAGGAGAGCCCGAGAGTTTCGGCCATGATCCTTGCGACGAGGTCGTAGCCATGGTCTGTGTAGTGCGCACGATCCACGTAGATCCAGTCTTTTTCGGTGACCNCATCAGCGACAATAGGGTTCAGGTCGACATAGCGTACGGCGAGCTTCTCGCAGCCGGCTCGCAACTTCTCGGAGAAGGCCTGGGCGACCTCCTTCGTGGAGATGTCGCCGTAGAGCTCCTCCCAGGTTCCGAGCTTGGAGATCCGGTCGATCTCGTCGAAGAGCAGCTGCTCCTGCGGGGCGTGCCTGTCCCGCATCCACAAGGCCATCGGCTGCAGTACGTATGACAGCCGAGCCCGCGGACCCGCCAGCCGTCGCCAACTGTCGAGATGACGCAGCGTCAGATCAGCGGCGGCATCGATGACCTTGGGGATGTCGCGGCGCACGTCGGCATGCGTAGAGATTGTCTGACGACGCTCATGCCGTCGGCCGAGAATCTTGGCNGTCGCCTTCCGGTTACTTTCCCTGAGCTCCTGCATCTTGTCGAAGTACTCACCGCAGAACCAGAATGCGCCGTGGTCGCCCTNCTGCCACTCGGGAAGCCGGCCAACGGTCAGATCATTGAGCCCGGAGAAGATGACGATCTCGTCGATCTCCGGCAGCAGATGGNGGTGGAGCGTGAAAAGAAGAAGCTCCTGGGTCGAATTGTAGCACCTCCCGCCGAAATTGAGCCAGGGACCGGACGGAGCATGCGTGCGCCACAGCTGCGAAGCAAGTGTGGTAGCGTCACTGGTCGCCCCGATACCGAGCACTGTGGAGCTTCCGGAAATTAACCGAACAGGCCCTCCCGGTATTTTTCCGGCCGCGGAGGCCGTCTCTCCGTTCGGGCCATGAGATATCCGGAATCCGGCTCGATCCGTGTTGATCACGGAGGACCTGTAGTCAGTCCGGTGGAAATACATGAGGTAAGGCTGGTAATTAGCCTCACCGCGATCATCGAAATTTCCATACTCCTGGAGCTGGGGAGTCATATCGTCACGGTGAAGTTTCACGGATACATACTCCTCGGTTTCGAAGGAGGATGAGGGGAGTCCGGAATATTAGACGCGGAACAGCGGCCCGCGGTGGAGTTTGTGCTGCGCCGCCTGCGCCAGGGGCCGGACCACGAGACGATCGATGTTCACATGCTGGGGCAAGCCGACAGCGAACGCCACGCACTCGGCGACGTCAGCGGCGGTGAGCGGATGGTCGACACCCTCGTAGAGGGCTGCAGCCTTCCCCGCGTCACCTCGCAGGCGGTTGAGGGAGAATTCCTCGGTCCTGACCATCCCGGGAACCACCTCGATGACCCGGACGGACTCTCCACACAGTTCCAGTCTCAGGGTTTCGCTGAGTGCGTGCTCGGCGTGCTTCGCGGCGCTGTACCCGCCGCCGCCCTCATAGTTGGTGAAGGCCGCGGTGGACGTGACGGTGACGATGGTGNCACCGCGTCNGGAACGTAGCAGCGGCAGCAGAGCCTGTGTTATCTGCAGCGTGCCGAGCACGTTGACGGAAAACATTCGCTCCCAGTCCTGCGGCGAACCGGTCGCGACACTGTCCGCGCCTATGGCGCCGCCAGCGTTGTTAACGAGCACATCGCAGGAGTCCAGCTCGGCGGCGAGCTGCTGGACCGCCGCTGCGTCCGTGATATCCGCAACGCGGGCCTGGGCGCCGGTCTCCTCCGCCACTTGGCGAAGCCGCTCCCCGCGTCGGGCGACGGCAACGACGCTGAAACCGTCCTTCGACAGGCGACGCACGGTCGCCGCACCGATTCCGCTACTTGCCCCGGTCACCACTGCTCTGAGGGTCACGAAGTACCACAACCTTTCACTCTAATTGCCGCGGCAATAAAAGCCAACCGCGTCCTAAAGCGCCCCGGGACACCGCCTACTCAGGCGGAGAAATCGGTCCCAGGAAAGCGCGGACGACTATTCTCTCGAACGTCCGGAATCCACTGACACATGGACCACTGCCCACCGACTCCATAAGGAGTCGAACTATCAACAAGGGGTAACGCTATGATTCTGCATGGCCACCCCTTCATTGTGAAAGGTTTTTTCTCGCAGAGTGACATGAGTCACTTTCCATGACTTCTTCGCGGATGTTTACATCCTTCTCGGAGATCTGCCGCTTCCGCTGCTTCGCCGCAAAGAAACGGTGCCTGCTTACCGGATAGCCCCGAGGATCCACGGTGGGATCTTGAGCCGGATTTGCATTGACGCAGGCATGACGAGCGGGTACATTAGCACGTTTCCCCACGATCGATAAGCCCGTGGTTCGCGAGCCCTTAGCCCGAGGAGNACTCGTAGTCCGGTGATCGGTCGAGGGACCGGTNCACCCTCGATGGACACAACCTCGCCCGACGTCTTCCACCACCATCGGATGNGGCTGTTGGTGCGTCGAGTGGTATGGCACATCAGTGGTAGCGGGGCCCGTGACAAGGACATGATCATGGCAACCCGCAGACGTACCTCCGCAGGAGGACGGCCAACACTCAGCTCACGACGACCATCCGATGTCGAGAAGCATGCCGCCACTGGCCGCGAAGCCATCGAACATGAATGCACGCAGGGCGGGTACGGCGGTGTTGCCGCTCGCATCCTCACCCGTGACTCCGGGCCAGGCCGACACCAAGCTTCCCTGGCAGGCGGGGGCCAGCCCCGCCACCACAAATCTCAAGGGAGCGCGCGAGACGATCCTTCTGATCGAGCAACTGATCCGAGCGGCCTCCCACGGGCAGGACCCCGTGGTCGTCGGCAAGCCAGCATGATCTGCCAGGATTGCACTCCCGGAACTGNCTGCTCGGCCTTGGAATGTAGACGCGGATCACCNCCCTCCATGGAAGATCNTACGGCGGCGTCACCCAGAAGATCCTCGGTGACCTGTTGCAGGCTTCCCGTCGCGAAAATGATGATTTCCTCTTCTAGCAAGAAGTCGGGCCATGCAACGTGGAAAGTTTTTGCACGAGGCATCCCTCTCATGTCGGCGCTATGGGAGATTCCTGCCTTCAGACCGGAATTCCCAGGTCCTTGAACCATCTGGTGACCGCGTCGACGACGTCAGCACCGGGCCCACTTCCGACGGGGCCTTCCATGGATTTCAGCTCGTGGTAGAGGCGCTTGATGGCGCCACCCTCGAAGCTCATAGAGTTTACTGCGCAACCCGCAATCACGGGTTCGATGGGNGTGAGGGTACCGATATCCACGAGTTCATCGCCGACGAAGACCCGAACGGTGGTGATGTTCGAATCGATCTCGACTCGGAGCGGGTCAGAGGTGAGGAATGACCGAACAAGATAATAGATCTTGTCGGTGAGCTCGGCGCCGTCCTCGACGACGCTCGACTCGATGTATCTGTACGGCCTGCGCCGGTTGAAGACCAGCCGATAGGTGCGCGCGGTCTTCTGCTCACTACTGGGCATGGGGCCTCCTGGGTTTCGGGAGATGCCGCGCGGATTCCCGCCCCGCCCGGTGCGGCGGAGGGGACGGTACTGACCGACGGCTCGGACAGAGCGGCGCCCACACGGATGCCGCCGAGGCGGCATCCGGCGCTTCGGTCCGGCCGACCAGCACCAGGGCGGCTACCGAGCCGGTCCACTCGTCGTTCATGCATGCTCTTGACACGTTGGCTTGCGCGGTCAACTCGTCGTGGTCGGCCCCGAGGTGTCGATGGCCAGCGAGATGGCCAGCATGCCGAGCACCGTCCNCATCACGTAGCGCTGGACCCTCAGCCAGGATGGGCGGCGGGCAAGGAAAACGGCGATGGCACCGGCCGCCAGCACGATGATCAAGTTAACTGTGACGCTCACCACAATCTGAATGGTACCCAGCAAAAACCCCTGGAGCAGGACGTGTCCCGCCTTCAGATTGACGAACTGCGGGATAAGCGAGAGATACATAATGGCAATCTTCGGATTGAGCAGGTTCGTCATCAAACCCATCGTGAAAAGCTTTCGCGGAGGATCAGGGGGGATGTCCTGAGGAGTGAACACGGAGACGCCGCCGGGTTTCAGCGCCTTCCAGGCAAGATAGGCGAGATAGGCCNCACCGGCGAGTTTGACGGCAACATAAAGTTCGGGCACGGNGGTGAAGACTACAGACAGCCCCAGGTTCGTGGCCAGCAGGTAGATTATGAAGCCGAGGGCGACTCCACCGAGTGAAATTATTCCGGCGCTCCTCCCCTGTACGATACTGCGGGATACGAGATAGATCATGTTTGGCCCCGGAGTAAGCNCCANCCCGAGCGCCACCGCCATGACACCAATAATTCCGCTGACTTCAATCATGGCAATCTTTCACTTCCTCTCGACCTTGTAGTCCGCCATCGCGCAGCCATCGTCTCGAACGTCGATGCGTAACATCTCGGAAAGGTCGCGAAGAAAACAGCAGGTGATGAATCCGGCGGTGAGCGGCATTTCCGGAGCGCTGGAATCGCGTCGGTTCCAGTCCCCAGTCGTCGGCATCGCCAAACGGGCGAGCAGGGCCCCGGGGACACTGTCCGACTCCTCGAACACCCGCCACGGGGCCTCGCCTCGACAGCGTTCGTGGCACTCCAGTCCGTTCAGTGACTGCGCACGAGCCGGCCCGGCGTCACACGTCGGTTCCTGCACACCCGTTTCAAGCGCCCCGTCGCGGCGCTCACGGAAAAGGGGGCCCATGTTCCACACACGGTGGCCGTGCCCCGGCGGCGACCAGCTGACCGGACCGACACGTNACCGTGTGCCGAGGGCATTCACCAACGGCCGCTGCCCCCCGGCAGCGTACCGACGGGGCAGGCCCGCGACCTCGTACCGGCCGAAGGGCCGGGACACGAAGCCACAGCGATTGCACCGAGCTTGAGGGGACCGAGATTGAGGAGACCGGGCTTGCGTGAACCGAGCGAGGAGAGCCCGACGTCGTGGCGATCGCGTGGTCACATNCACGAGCCTCCTTGCAAGCGTACGTCCCCATCTGGTGTGCTTCGGTGCCCCTCTCGCGAGCTGCAGGATCCAGGATCGAGTTCGACAGCGAGTGTAGGTTACCTTTCCGTCTCGGCGCAATATTTGGNATTGCACTCGGTGCAATCGAGATGCTTAGATAATGACAAACAGAGAGGTAGGGGGAGTGGGACGTGAGGGACTATCGGCGTGTCGCCGACGACGTGGCCGCGGAGATCAGGGCAGGCCGGCTCAGACCTGGAGACCGGCTTCCACCCCAACGGATCTTCGCCCGTGAACACGGCATCGCCAATTCCACCGCTATCCGCGTCTACCAGGAACTCGCCCTGCGTGGCCTCACGGTNGGCGAGGTGGGGCGCGGCACCTTCGTGTGCGCCGCCCCTCGCCTGGCGATCCCCATGCACAGNGAAACTGCTGGCAACCGGGTCGATCTGGAGCTCAACTACCCGACGGTGCCAGAGCAGACCAGACTGCTCGCATCGGGACTCGGCGGACTGTTGCGTGCGGACGTCCTGGAGAGCGTGCTTCAGCCGGTCGGCGCAACCGGTACCTCCGCCACACGCAGTGTGGCGGCCGATCTTCTCTCGCGCGGTGGCTGGCGTCCCGACCCAAGCAGGGTGCTTTTCTCCGGGAACGGTCGGCAGGCAATCTCGGCCGTCATCGCTGCTGTGGTGCCGCGGGGCGCCCGGCTGGGCGTCGAAGAGCTGACCTACCCCGCCGTCAAAGCCATCGCCACCCGGCTCGGCATCACCCTGGTGCCGCTGGCCATGGACCAGGCGGGGCTGATTCCCGAGGCCATCGAAGAAGCCCATTCCGGCAGCCCGCTGCATGCCATCTACGTACAGCCGACCATGCATAATCCGCTATCGCTGTCCATGCCCCAGGAGCGTCTGGTCCACCTGGCCCAGGTGCTGTTGCGATTGGGAATTTACGCGATCGAGGACNCCATCTGGGCCTTCCTGCGCGACGATCTGCCGCCGCTTGCTTCGCTCGCTCCGGAGCGGACGGTCTTCGTCGACAGCCTGTCCAAACGAGTCTCCCCCGGTCTGACACTCGGATTCGCGGTAGCACCCGGCGGCATCGCTGGTGNCATTGNCGCATCGCTACGCTCAGGCGGATGGACGCCCATGCGTTTCGCGTTGGAGGCGNCATCCCGCTGGCAGGCGGACGGCACGATAGAGATGCTGGTACGGGCCAAGCAGCGGGAGACCGCGATACGACAGGAGATCGCCTCGCAGCATCTCGGCGGATTCAGTACGAAGAGTGACCCGCGTTCGTACTACTGCTGGTGGGAGCTGCCCAGCCCGTGGCGTGCGGATACGTTCGTCACCGCTGCCTCGCGACACGGCATCGGGGTAACTCCAGCCGCAGCTTTCTCCGTGGGTCGTCACCGCGTTCCCAGGGCTGTCAGAGTCGGCCTGGCCCCACCCCAGCGCGACGTACTGTCCCGGGCNCTGGCTGTGCTTGCCGACATCGCACAGTCGTCACCGGACGATGTGGTCACCGACTGAACGGAACTCGCGCCGAGCGTGTCCGACGCGGATGGGACAGGACACCAGCGACACGCCTTCTGCCGAGGTCTCCATGGCTGCGACGGCCCCTCTGGACTGCCACCCGGATGATCATTGTGAGTTCACTCCGAGGAGTTGACCTGTAGCCTTTGGTCGTCTTCGCCGGTTCCGCCGCTCTGGTTCAGGACGCGGGTGTGGAACCGCGACGAGGTCCGGGGACTGTTCGACCGCATCGACGTGCCGTTTCGGACCGTGGGCGGGGTGCACCACGCACGGGAGCTGCCGACGATGTTCCCCCGGCTGCACCTGCCCTTCGCCGAACGGCGTCCGGTGGTGTTCCAGGTCGTGTTCGGCTCCTGCCTCTGCCTGGCCGTCGGACTGTTCCTCCTGGTCGCGGTGGTGCTCCTCGGACCACCGCCGGCCGGCGGCGGGCGCGAATATAGTCACCGGTAGGTGCATAATTCGCCACTTTCGGCAGCCGGCCGCCGCGGACGAGTATCGGAGACCCATGACGCAAGGCGACGCCCTCCCGCATCCGTTGTCGCAGGCGAGCAGCGAGCCGCCGGCCGGCTGGGCCCCCACCGACATCGACGTCTCCACCCCCAGCATCGCCCGGGTCTACGACGCGATTCTCGGCGGGAAGGACAACTTCCCCGCGGACCGGGTCGTCGCCGACCAGTTCATGCAGTTCGTTCCCGGTGGGCGGGAGGCGGCGCAGTACAACCGGGCGCTGCTCAACCGAGGGGTGCGATACCTGGCGGAGCAGGGCGTCCGCCAGTTCATCGATCTCGGTTCGGGCCTGCCGACCGTCAGCAACACCCACCAGGCGGCGCAGAGCGTCGCGCCCNACGCGCGCGTGGTGTACGTCGACAACGACCCCATCGTGCTCGCGCACGGCCGGGCCCTGCTCGCCGAGAACCGCAACACCACTGTGATCACGGCCGACTTCCGGCACTCGCAGAAGGTCCTCGCCCACCCGGACCTACGCGCGTTGATCGATCTCGACCAGCCGGTCGGCCTGATCCTGTTCGGAGTCGTCCACCACATCAACGACGACGAGGACCCCGCCGGTGTCATCCGGCACTACCGGGATGCCCTGGCCGCCGGCAGCTACCTCTTTCTGACGCACTTCGTCGCGCATGGCGAGCAGACGACCGAGCTGGAGAAGATGCTGCTGGCCGACCTCGGTACCGGACGGTTCCGGACGCTCGCGGAGATCGGCGAGTACTTCGACGGCCTCGACCTCGTCGANCCCGGTCTCGTCTACAACCCGCTGTGGCGCCCGCAGGAGCCGGTCCCCGAGCCGCTGACCCTCACCGAAAAGCTGGTNGCCGGGGGTCTGGCCCGCAAGGCCTGACCGCGTGGTCGCGCCGGCCGCCACGGCCGCGGACCGGAAGGTCGTCCCGCCCGGACCACGTATATCGTGTGCTGACTAATTCGGGGGGCTAGGGGCCCGTGCACGTAGAGGTGAAGAACCAGGGGGGTTCACCGGCACCCGCGCCCGATCGGGTGCTCACGTCCAGCGAGCAGATCCTGGCCGCCTCCAATCGGGCCAGCGCACCGCTGACCTGCGGACTGTTCGTGNAGACCATGGGCACGTTGGACGTGACCCGGCTCCGGCTCGCGGTACGTAGGGCGATCGGGCGGCATCCCATGATGCGGGCGAGCCTCTACGGGGCACGCCAGTATGCGTGGCGGTTCGCCACGATGCCGTCCTCGGATCCGGTCGGGCAGATCGGCGACGGCAGCGACGGCTGGCGCGTCCACGAGACCATGATGTCGTCCCCCTTCGACCTGCGGGCCTACCCGCCACTGCGGATCGCGTTGGTGCACCGGCCGGACGGCGACCAGCTCTCCGTGGTCGCGCATCACCTCGCGGTCGACGGCATGAGTCTCGCCGCCGTCGTGTCCGAGATCTTCGCCGAGTACCGGGTCGCCGACGCCGACGCCGACGCCTCCGCGGCCGCGGGCCGGTCCGGCGGCGGTCATGTCGGGCTGCCCGCCGGTGTGCCGTCGGTTCCGAGGTCGGCCGGCCATGGCTGGACCGCCTTCACGCATCGCTCCGGGCGACACATCACTCCGATGGACGCCGGCCGGACCGCCGGCTACGGCTACCACCCGCTGACCCTGCCGGTGNCGGGACGGCGCGTGCTACTGCCCGGCGGACGTCGGATGACCGCCAACGACCTGCTGGTCGCAGCGGCCCATCTCACCATCGACCGGTGGAACCGGCAGCGCGGCGGGGAGGCCGCGACACTGCGCGTCAGGATGCCGATCGGGCTGGGGACGATGCCCGGCGCGGGTGGCAACAACACCGGCCAGGTGCTGGTCGGCACCGAGCCGGCGGACCGGGCGGACCTGATCAGACTGGCCGTCCGCATCGTCGACCAGACCGAGCACGCGAAGCAGGCGGCGGCCGCGCCCGTCATCGCGGGAGTCGCCGGCAGGGTCGGCGCGGCCGCCACCGGGCGGATTCCCGGGCCCTGGCGGGGCTCGCTGCTGCGGTTGGGTGTGCGGACGGCGCGACCGCTCATCACCCCCGCCGCCGCCGTCAGCAACCTCGGCCCGCTCGCCGACATCACCTCCGACACCCGGCGATCTCCGCGGTCTTCTTCACCGGCACCGCCGGCATGCCCCAGGGCCTCTTCATCGGCGCGACGAGGTACGGCGCCGGTATCCGCCTCGCGTTCGGGTACCACCGGCATCTGTTCGGCCGCACCGCCGCCGCGGCCTTCGCCCAGGTCTTCCGGGCAGCGTTCGACGAGCTGGCCGCTATCGGGCGTGAAACGCCGCCAGCAAGATGACCGCCAACCGACGCCGCGACGTACCCGGTCCCGAGAAATGCGAGCGACCGGAGAAAGCGGATTGCCGGCGCGGGGATTCGAAGTTCGTCGAGCCGCACATCTCCCCGAGCTCTTTGGGGATCGAGGTAACAAGGAGTGGACGTTGCGGCATAGCGAGAGCGGAGCGGGGCTCGTCGAGCCCGACGAGCAGCTTCGCCTGGAGATGGCGAGCGGTAGGAGCGCCCTCGCTCAGCTCCTACGAGAAGAGGTGCGCACCGCGCGGGGGACCGCGCGGGTCCGTGCCGGCTTCGAACTGGCGCTCTTCAGGCTTCTTGGCAGGCCGCGGTTCATGCAGCGGACTGTGCAGTGGTAGAACGCCCCACCAGGCGCGACCGAATCCCCGTACCGGTTCTGGCGGCCCTGGCCGGCGGGCATGATTCGGCCGCTGCGAACGCGGACGCGGACGCACCGCGCTACGAGCCGGACTGGGTGCGGACCCTGTTCACCCTCCCCGAGCTGCTGCGGGTGCTCGACCTGACGCCGACGCTGCCCACGACGTCGGCGCGGTGCGTGCCGAGCGGGCACGGGGGCGTCCTCGGCGCCCAGCAGCTCGGTCAGCAGGTCGTCCTTGCCGAGCGGCTGGCGCCCGGCAAGCGGCTGCACTCCCTGCAGACGGTGTTCATGCGCGGCGGCCGCACCGATCTGCCGCTGGAGATCGACGTGGAGCGGCTCGCCGGCGGCCGGTCGGTGGAGTCGTTCGCGCTGTCCCTGCGCCAGGGTGCCGAGCAGCTCAGCCGGGCACAGGTGATGCTCGCCGCGGACGAGCCCGACTACCACCGGTTCGACTCCCCCGCCGCGGACGTCGGCCGGCCGGCCGACGCCGAACCCGTCCGCCGCGCGCTGCTGCCCTGGGAAGCGGCGATCATGCCGCGCAAGGCGTCGCGCCAGCTCGACCTCTGGACCCGCATCCCGGACGCCCCTGACGATCCGACCGGGTGGCGGGCCCTGGTTGCCCACACCATCGAGACACTCGCGATCGCCGACGGCATGCTCAACGGCGGCATCACGCTGCCGCCCCGCGCCGAGCTACAGGCGGTCGTCCTCACCGCGACCGTCACCTACCTGGACGATCTCGACGTCCGCGACTGGCACCTCTACCGGGTCCACACGCCGCAGGCGGCCCGCGGGCGGATTCTCGGCCGCGGTGAGCTGCGCGGCGCCGACGGCGGCCTGCGGGCGGTCTTCGACACCGTCAACCTCGTGCGGCCGCTCCGAACCCGGCCCGGCCAGGCGGTCCAGGCAGGCCAGGCGGTCCAGCCGGGCCGAGCGGGCCAGGGCTCGGCCGGGCAGGCGGGTCAGTAGCGGCGGTTGGTGTTGCCCTGGTCGACGGGCAGGACGACGCCGCTGATCCAGCGGGCCTCGTCGCTGGACAGGAACACCACGGCCGAGGAGATGTCCTCGGGTTCGAGCCACGGCCGGCCCATCGGCATCGACGCGGCGAAGCCGTCCCGGCAGTCGTCCACCGTGGGGTTCGGCAGGTCCGGGCGGAACAGGTGGAACTGCTGGGTGTTCTCGGTGACCATCGGGGTGTTCACGGTGCCGGGCGCGATGACGTTCACCCGGATCTGGCGGTGCGCCACCTCGTTGGCCAGCGACATCGCCATCCCGATCACGCCGTTCTTCGTGGTGACGTAGTCGGACAGGTTCGGGACGCGGTTGAGCGCCGCGCCCGAGCTGATGACGATGATCGACCCGCCCCGGCGCCCGGCCAGCAGGTGCGGGACGGATGCGGCGAGGGTGTGGAAGACGCCGGTGAGGTTGATCCCGATCACGTCGTCCCACTGCTCCGGCGGGATCTCCCACAGCCGGCGCGCGGGCGGGGAGATCCCGGCGCTCGCCACGACGATGTCCAGGCCGCCGAGTTCGCGCACGCCGGTGGCGAGCAGATCGACGATCGCCGCCCGGTCGCGCACGTCGCCCACCCGGGCGATGATCCGCCGGCCGGTCCTCTCGACCAGGGCGACGGTCTCGGCGAGCTCGTCGGCGGTGCCCAGCGGGTAGCCCATCGTCGCGACGTCGGCGGCCCGGTCGATGCCGATGATGTCCGCGCCCTCGCGGGCGAGCGCGACCGCGTGGGAGCGGCCCTGCCCGCGGGCGATCCCGGTGATGAAGGCGACCTTGCCGGCGAGGCGTCCCTCGGCCGCGGGGGCCGTCACCGCGGCACTCCCGGCCAGGTCGTCGCCACGCGTCCCATCGTCATGGTGTCCTCCNGCTTGCGTCGTCACCAGGCCGTCCACACCAGGCCGTCCACACCAGGCCGTTCGCGTCGCACCCGACCCTCCGATAGTCATATCGTTTAAATATTCGCCCGTCACCCGAAGGAGCCCCGGCGGTGGAAGAACCCAAGTTCGTCCGGGTCGAGATCGCTGACCGCATCGCCACGGTCACGCTCGCCCGCCCCCCGCGCAACGCGCTGAGCGCGCCGATGATGCGCGAGATCGGGCAGGTGTTCACCGAGCTCGGCCGGGGGAACGAGGCCGCCGTCGCGATCCTCGCCTCGGACTTCGAGCGCGTCTTCTGCGCCGGCGCCGACATCACCGAGTCGGATCGCCGCTACAACCGCCGTGAGCTCCTGCCCGAGGAGAGCCTGACCGACCTGATCGATCCCGGCTCCGTCGTGCGCGGCTGCCTCGCCGGCATCCGCGACGGCGGCCTGCCCGTCGTCGCGGCGGTCGGCGGCGCGTGCGTCGGGGCCGGAGCCGCCCTGGTCGGCTGCTGTGACCTGGTCGTCCTCGCCGAGGAGGCGTTCTTCTCGCTGCCGGAGATCGACGTGGGCGTCCTCGGCGGCACCCGGCACGTGCAGCGCCTCGTCGGGCCGATGAAGACCCGCGAGATGGCGCTGACGGGCCGGCGCGTGCCCGCGGCCGAGTTCTACCGGCTCGGTGCCGCCGCCGCACTGGTGCCCCGCGCCGAGCTCGCCGACACGGCGCGCGCCCTGGCCGCGGAGGTCGCGGCGAAGAGCCCGCTGGCGCTGCGGCTGTCCAAGGAGTCGATGAACCGGGTCGAGGACCTCCCCCTCGACGAGGGCTACCGGCTGGAGCAGGACTACACCGCGCGGGTCAGCCGCCTCGACGACGCCGGCGAGGCGCGCCGCGCCTACCTGGAGAAGCGCGAGCCGCACTGGACCTGGCGCTGACGCTGTTCACCGGGCGCCGCCGCAGTGACTCGGCGCCGCCGCAGTGACTCGGCGGCGGCGCCGCAACTCGGTGGCGCCGCAGCAACAACGCGGCGGCGCCGCCCGACGTTCGGTCAGGCGACGTGCCAGCCGGTGTCGGCGGCGATCTTGGCGGCGTTGACGAGCACGGCGGCGTCCGAGCACAGCCAGACGACGACCTCGGCGATCTCCTCGGGGCGGCTGAGCCGGCGGATCGGCTGGGCCTGCTCCATCGACCGCAGCTGCTCCGGCGTCAGGTACTGGCGGGCCCGCTCGACGATCCCGGTGTCCACGTTGCCGGGCGCCACGGCGTTGACCCGGATGTTGCGCCGGGCGTACTGCAGGGCGGCGGCCGTGGTCAGGCCCACCACGCCGTGCTTGCTGGCCGTGTACCCGATGTCGGCGACGTTGCCCTTGTAGGTGGACTCCGACGCCACGTTGACGATGGCCCCGCCGCCGCGCTCCAGCATCCGCGGGATCTCGTACTTCAGGCACAGGAACACGCTGGTCAGGTTGGTGCGCAGGATCCGCTCCCAGAGCTGTTCCGGGTAGCTGACGACCGGATCCTGGGACTCGACGATGCCGGCGTTGTTGTGGGCGTAGTCCAGACCCCCGTAGGTGGCGACCGTGCGGTCGACCATGTCCCGCACGGCCTCCGGCTCACCGACGTCGGCGTGGACGAACGTCGCCTGCCCGCCCGCGGCGCGGATCAGCTCGACCGTCTCCGCCCCCGTGTCCGGGTTGATGTCGGCGACGACCACCGCCGCGCCGCACTCGGCGAACCGCCGGGCCGAGGCCCGTCCCATCCCGTAGCCGCCGCCGGTGACCAGTGCGACCTTCCCGGACATGTCGATGTGCACCGTGGCCGTCATGCAGGGGTCTCCTTCATCGCTGGTCAGGACCGTCCCACGGCGCTGGACGGGTCGAAGTCCAGCTCGGGCAGGCAGGCACCGGTGATCGCGGCCGGGTCGAGATCGTCGGCGAGCGGGGGGAACGACGCGGGACGCTTCGCCAGGAAGCTGTCGATGCCCTCGCGGAAGTCCGGGCCGACCGCGGCGGCGGCCATCGCCCGGTAGGTGCGGCCGAGCGACGCGTCGAGCTCGCCGGTGCTGTCGGTGCGCAACTGGTGGCGGATCAGCGCCAGCGACACCGGCGAGCAGTTCGCCGCGATGTCCGCGGCATAGGCGCGCGCGGCGGGCAGGAGCTCCGCGGGGTCGACGACCCGGCTGACGACGCCGAGCTCGCGGGCCTCGTCGGCGTCGAACACCCGCGACGACAGCAGCAGGTCCGCCGCCCGCTCCTGCCCGATGAGGCGGGGCAGCAGCCAGGTGATGCCGAACTCGCCCGCCAGCCCCCGGCGGGCGAAGGCGGTGGTGAAGCGGGCACCGCGGGCGGCGAACCGCACGTCACACAGCAGGGCCTGGACCAGGCCCATGCCGGCGCAGGCCCCGTTGACGGCGGCGATCATCGGCTTGCGCACCGACCAGGCCCGCACCGGCGAGCGGCGGCCGGTGGTGTCCATCGGCTTGCCCGCGATCTGGCCGAGCCGGCCGGTGTCGACCCCGGGGCAGAACGTGGTGCCCGCGCCGGTGACGATCAGTACGCGGATCGCCGGGTCACGATCGGCCTGCGCGAGGACGTCGAAGTACCGGTTCTCCATCTCGGGGTTCCAGCCGTTGCGCCGCTCCGGTCGGTTCAGCGTCACCACGCCGACGCCGTCGCCGCCCACGTCGAGCAGCACCGGCCCCTCGCCCACCACCGACCGGTCCGCCCCCGCCTCGCCCGCGGGCGCCCCGCCCGCAGCCGTTCTGTCCGCGGCCGCGTTGTCCGCGGGCGTCGTCGATTCCGTCGTCACCGCCGCCTCCCACCTGTAGCTCTCGCGCGAGGGCCAGCATTTCCCCTCGACGGGCACAGTGTCGAGCGATGCGGCAAATTCACTAGATGCTTTAGCGATCGAGCCGTTGGCTGGGCTCTCCCAGGCCACCCCCGCGGGCTCCGCGACGCCGGTCGGCGGCGATTCCTCGCCGGCCGGTGGGCCCCGAGACGCCGCCTACGATTGCCCGATGACCAGCTATCCGTCGCAGGGGCATCCGACCGGGCCGCCCGCGCTGGTGGGCGAGGCGCACGCGTGCGCCGAGTGCGGTCTCGTCTTCTCGACGCTCACCGTGGAGGAGGTCCTGGCGCAGCTCGCGACGCTGCCGGCGCAGGTGACGCAGGCCGTCACCGCCGCCGGGCCCGACCTGCTGCGGGAGCGTCCGGCGCCCGGCACGTGGTCCGTGCTGGAGTACGCCTGCCACCTTCGGGACGTCCTCGCGACCTCCACCATCCGGCTGTACCGGGCCCGCACCGAGACCCGGCCCGTCGTCGAGCCGATGCTCAACGACCTGCGGGCCCGCCGGTTCCGCTACAACGAGCTCGACCCGGCCGCGATCCTGGCCGAGCTCGCCGCCAACGCNCACGGGCTGCGCGACGAGGCCGACCAGGTCGGGCCGCGGGACTGGGAACGGACGGTGGCACGCCTACCCGGCGAGGAGCGCACCGCCCGCTGGCTGCTCCGCAACGCGCTGCACGAGGGCGTCCACCACCTGGCCGACATCCGGCGAGGGTCAGGAGCGGCGTAGCGCGTCGATGGCGACGTCGAGGGCCGCTTCCAGATGGGTGGTGCCGCCGGTGGACAGCAGCATGAGAACGCCGCCCTGGATGCCGGCGATCAGCGCCGCGGCGTGGGGCTCGGCGTCCAGCAGCGGGGAGATCTCGCCGGCTCGCTGCATCNCACGGATGCCGGTGACGATCTCCGCCTGCCACCGGTTCATCAGCTCCCTGACGACCGCCTGCGCGCCGGGGGTGCTGCGGCCGAGCTGCGAGACCAGGACACTCAGCGGGCAGTGCCGCCCCTGCTCCCGGTAACGGGCGACGACCTTGTCCCGCCACGCGAGCCACGCCGACCAGGAGGTGAGGTCGCCGAGCTGGGGTTGCTGGTCGGCGAGGACCCGGTCGGCCTCGAAGCGGGCCACGGCCAGCAGCAGCTCCTCCTTGCCGGTCGGGAAGTAGTGGAACAGCTGGCTCTTGCTGGTACCGGTGCGGGCGCGGACGTCGTCCAGCGTGGTGACGCTGACCCCACGCTCGCGGATCTCGGCTGCGGCCCCCTCGATGATCCGTTGCCGGGTCGCACTGCCCTTCGACGTCAGCCTGCTCGGCACGTCCGCCCCTCCCGCCGCACAAATCTGGACTTGCGGGTCCAATTTATCCCGGGCAGATTGGGCCGCGCACCAGCAGATTGGGCCGCGCACCAGCGGACGCCCCACGACCCCCCAGCGGTCATGCAGACCATCGCCGGAAGGAACCCCCGAATGTCGACGACCACCCCACTGGCCGGACGCAGCGCCCTCGTCACCGGTTCGACCGACGGCATCGGCGCGGCGATCGCGGCCGAGCTCGCCGCGGCCGGTGCCCACGTCGTGGTCAGCGGTCGTGACGCCGGGCGCGGCGCCGAGGTCACCCGGGTGATCGGCGCGGCGGGCGGGCGGGCCACGTTCGTCCCCGCCGACCTCGCCGCCGGTGCGCCCGCCGTGCAGGCGCTCGCCGACGCCGCCCGCGCCGCCGTCGGTGGCGTGCCGGACATCCTCGTCAACAACGCGGCGATGCTCATCACGCCGAAGCCCACCGCGGAGGTGGGCGAGGCGGTCATCACCGCCGCGCTCGCCGTCAACGTCACGGCGACGTTCCTGCTCACCGGCGCCATCGCACCCGCCATGGCGGCCCGCGGCAGCGGAGCCGTCATCAACATCGGCTCCATCAACGGCCTGGTCGGGATGGACGGGTCGGCCCTCTACAGCGCGACGAAGGCGGCCGTGCACTCGCTGACGAAGTCGTGGGCGGCCGAGTACGGCCCGGCGGGCGTGCGGGTGAACACCGTCGCCCCCGGCCCCACGCTGACCCGCCGCATCGAGCAGTACGCCGACCGCATCGCGCCCCTGGTCGCGCGGGCCCCCTCGCGGCGGCCCAGCAGGCCGGCGGAGATCGGTCGCGTGGTGGTGTTCCTCGCCGGCGACGACGCCGCCAACATCCACGGGGCGACGCTGAGCGTCGACGGCGGCTGGTCAGCCGTCTGACGATGCGCACCGCCGGGGCCCCCGGCCGGCTGTGCCCCGGGAGGAGAAGGAGGAAGCCTCCGCGGCGAAGAGGAGCCACGGAGGCTTCGTGATGCCGCGCCTCCCGGGCGGAAGCACGCCGCGGGCCGCGGCGGACTGTCGGGAAGGACGGAGAACGCAAAGGCGGCGTCGGGCCCGCCGGGGGCCTTCTCGGACGGAGCGGACCGCGCAGGCCGCACGGAACGCTCAGGCCACGCGGACCACTCAGGCGGAGCGGAACGATCCTGCGTCGGCGTGCTCGCGCGACGAACCTCCGCGCCGCTGCGACGGGACGGCGACGGAAGTCCGAACGTCCTCGTCGCGGGTGAGGATCGCCACCATCTCCTNCCGGGTGGACGGCGAGAGCTGGGGGTCGGAAAGCAGCATCGCCACTTCGCGACGCTGGGCCCGCGCAGCGCGGTGCGAGGTGAGCGACGTACGCAGGGAGGAAACAACGGAATTCTGGGTGCGCATGGAAACTCCTTGACGTTATTACCCCGGGAGAGTGGGCCACTGTCACCCTCCGGCTTCCATTGTGCGCCCGCAGCGCGACTTTCGACAGGGCTGTCGACGTGATCTGGACTGCAGTCGGCACTTCCGGCCGGCCAATATGACCCGGCCCACAGTAATGGCGCTCACAATCGCCCGCGAGCCGTAACACCGGTCACACCCATTAAGGCAGGGACAATGTGTCCCCGTCGCGCGGGTCACAATTCCCGCCTCAGCCGGGCCGGTCGGCACGGCACCGACTGGCTATTCACCTCGTAGCCCAGGTCACATTCGCCCACACCGGAACAACCTTGCGGACGGCAATCGCGTCGGGCCTTCCTGACCACCAGCCGCCGGCCGGACGCCCGGCAGCCGCCGACGCGCCAGGACCAGCGCCAGGACCAGNGCTGTGGCACCAGGTCGGCGCCGCGAGGATCCGGCGCGGTCGTGGTGCCCCCGGCCACGCCGAAGGCCCGTCAGCGGTGAGCCGGACAATGCACCAGCTCGCGAGAACCCAGGTCGTGCACCCGGCCCGGAAGGCGCCCCCACCGATATGTCTCCGTGACCCGGGCGCGCGTCCACCTGTGATCTGTGGCGTGTGGAGCACCAGGTCGGCCGGCGCCCGCCCTGGTTGCGTCGGCAATGACAGGAGGTGGCGACGCTCGACCTGAGGCCAACCTGCTCAGCCCGTCAACAACCTCCTGTAGCTGCTGGCCGCATTGTGGCCGGGACCGCCGCGGATCGCTTTTCGGATCCGTGTGCGTTCGGTGGGNCACGGGAAGGTTCCAGNCCGACCTCCGACCCTGATGATCATCGTGTTCGGTGGGGCTGCGCCGCGCCGTTGCACGCGAACCCGGAGTGGTGACCGATCCTGACAGCCGTGATCAGGACGCGTCCCCATGTGCACGCCTCGACGGGCGGGATCAGATCGCCCACAANCCGACTGTTCACAATCGGATACACGACCTGATTCCGGGACGGTGAAAGGCGACCGCACCAGGGATGTCCGGGATGGACGAGGGCGAGCGCGTCGACAGGCCGACGCCAGGTCCCGCGCGGGCCGGCCGCATCGACGGCACCGGTTCGTCCGCCTCCCCCGCACCGGTCCAGCGCCGCGGGCGATGCGGGCGCGACGCGCCACCGAGGAGGATCGCCAGGAGATCAACCGGTGACGCCCGCCGTGACGATCAGCCCGCCCCTCCATAGACTCTCGTGCTAACGTGCCTCTGCATGAGTCTTCGTCAACCCATCATGGGGTGACGGAAGGGTGGGTAACACTGCGGCNATCTCCGCTCAGAGCGTTACTCAGCAAGATCATCAATGCTCGCGAGAAGTGTCGTCAACCAGGAAGATCGTCGTCACCCGCGAAGATCGTCGTGGCCGCGAAGATCGTCGTCACCCACGGAGATCGTCGATACCCGAGGAGGTCGTCCGATGNGCGCGTCCGGCACGATGACCGAGTTCGACCGGGGGGCGGNCAGTCTCTGTCTCGACTTCGTCGCGACCGTGCGCGACTGGCCGGGGCGCCGCATCGAGCTGCTCGCCACTCCGGCGGAGCTGACCGGCTGGTTCGAGGAGCAGGGCCTGCCGGCCGCCGCCGGCGGCCTCACCGAGCCGGACCTGCTCGCCGCCCGTGACCTGCGGGGGGCGGTGAACGAGACCACCCGCGGTCTGATCGCCAGCCGGCCGCCCACCCCCGAGGACATCCGGCTGATCAACAAGGCGGCCCGGCGTCCGACGCCGATGTTCCTGCTCGGCCCGGGCGGCCGGACGCGGACCCCGGTCCCGGAACCCGACGCGGGCGCCGCCCTCTCCGTCATCGCCCGCGACGCGATCAACCTGCTGGCCGGCCCGGATCTCGGTCGCGTTCGGGCCTGCGACAGCGACGGCTGCGCGACGCTGTTCCTCGATCGTTCCCCCTCCGGGCGACGGCGCTGGTGTTCGATGCGCCGCTGCGGGGGCAGGGTCGCCGCGGCGAACTACCGACGCCGGCGCGCCACACGCTCCCAGGCCTGACCGTCGCCCCCGGACCCTCGGCCCCGATCCATCGGCCCCGATCCATCGACCTCGAACCGTCGACCCCGAACCGTCGACCCGAACCGTCGACCCCGATCCGACTCCCTCTCGGAGGTTCTCATGTCCACGCCGCCCGCGGACGCCTTCCACCAGCGGCTCCATCAGGTCACACCCGCCGNCCTGTCGACCAGTACCTCGCAGACCGCCGGGATGAGCCGGGTCGAGGCGTTGTCCGGGAAGACCGTCGGATCCGTCGACCTGTGGATGGGGCAGACCCACGTCNCCGCGGCGACCGCCTCCGCGAACCATCATCACGGCCGCTCCGAGACGGGCATCTACGTCGTCTCGGGCCACCCGAGCTTCGTCTTCCTGGAGCACGAGGAGGAGATCCGGCTCGACACGAACCCGGGCGACTACATCTACGTGCCGCCGTGGGTGCCGCACCGGGAGGAGAACCCGGATCCCGACGAGGAGGCCGTCGTCGTCATCGCCCGGACCACCCAGGAGGCGATCGTCGTGAACCTCCCGGACCTGCGGTGGGTCGGGCCCGTCGCCACCGGCAACGTCGGCCCCGCCCGCCGGAAGTGGCACACCTACTGACCGCATAACCGCCTAACCGCCTAACCGCCTAACCGCGGCTCAGCGTCAGGTGTCCGACGCTCGCGGCGGACCGGCGGGGGGCGTGGTGCCGGGGAAGGGCGGCTCGACCCCGGGCTTGTCCCGGCCGCGGTGGATCGCCGCGATCTGCGCGAGCAGGCGCGTGCGCGCCTCGTCGGCGGACAGGCCGAACAGGTCGAACGACACCACGCCGCCGAGCAGGCCGGGCCGGGGGCAGTCCTCCACCCGGACCGGGACCAGCCTGCGGGCGAAACCGGTGGGGTCCGCCTGGTACGCCCCCTCCCACTCGGCCTGTCCGTAGACCGAGCGCAGGTAGGCGCGCGACAGCACCNCCAGGGTGCGGGCGCCGGCGCGAATGCCCTCGTCCATCCGGCTCATCCAGTGGCTGCCGGGAACGAAGTCCCAGGCCTGCACCAGCACCGTGTACCCCGCGACCTCGAGGTGCCAGGCGATCCACTCCGCCCAGCCCCGGTCGGCGGCGGTGTAGGAGACGAAGAAGTCCCATCGCGCCACGGACCCGGTCGACTCCGCATCCATACCGGACGGCCGCTCGCCGCCGCGTCCAGGCGCATTCACCGCGCAATCTTGCCACGATTTGTCACCAGGTCCCAGGGCGCGCCGGTCGCCGTCGTCGCCCACCACGCCGCGCCGGGTCGACGGGCGCTGCGGTTGCGGTTTTCCGGCCAGTATGACGTGTCGACGACGATTGGGGGTCAGTTGGGCCAATAGCCTGCGCCGAGACGGTCCACGTCGCTGTGCTGTGACAATGGCGGCCCGCCCGGGCCGTCCGGACGGGGGCGGGCGACATGACGGTGACACGGTTGCGAGATGCGGTCCGGACCGCGACGGCCGGGGGGTGGCGGCGGGTCTGCCTGCTCCTGGCGGGACTGCTCGCGCTCGTGGTCACGCAGCCGGGTACGGCGCGGGCCGCGGACACCGCCGGGTTCGCCGGCGTCGCCGGTCGGGGCAACGGTGTCGCCGTGCCGTTCGAGGGGTTCACCGACCGGCGCGGCGGCCCCGCCCCGATCGGCGGAGCGGTCGGCGTCGACCTGGTGCTCGGCTCGACGGCCCGGCCGTACCTGCCCTGCCAGCACTACGACCCGCGGACCCGGACCGGGGACACGTTCGTCAACGCCTGCCAGGAGCGGGGCAGCTACGCCACCTACACCCGGTTCCCGGCCGGGCGCGGGCTGGTCTTCCCGACCGGCTACTTCGTGGGCAACGCCCAGCCCGACCTGGTCCGCGGGGGCAGCCTGCCGACCGGCTGGGGGGCGCGCACGNCGGGGCTGTCGTTCGAGTTCTACCCGGAGCAGCGCCGCGACGGCGACTACGTCCACTCCCGGTTCTACCTCGACCGTTTCACCCACCGAGCCAACGGCTGGGCCTACTCCGCGGACGTCGGGCGGATCGCGCTGACCACGCTCGCCGACCCGGGCACCGCCCGCCTCGGCGGCCGGATGACCGTCGGCGGTCGCGCGCCCGCCCCCGGCCGGGCGAAGGTCGTCATCTTCGGCGGGGCGGCCCGCTCGTCGACGGGCTACCCGATCTCCTCGTTCGCCGTCCACACCGGCAGCGGGGCGCCCACGTGGAGCTCCAGCCCGCTCTACGCGGGAGATCAGCGGATCACCGTCACCGACACCGCGACCCGGCGCAGTTGCGTCCTGGACCGCCACGGCGTCCGCGGGCCGAACAACGTGGTCGACTTCGACCTGGCCGCCCCGGGGTTCGGCCACCCGGACAGCATCNGCACGTCCTGACCGCCGCCGCGTCGGCACCTCCTGACCGCCGCCGCCTGCCAGGGGCGGGTCACCAGGTGACCGGCAGCGACCGCATCGGTCATGCTGATCGCCCCCCACCGAGCCTCACCACCAGCAGAACTACCCTTCGTGCTGGGGGTAGAACCGTCCGCGCCCGTCGGGGTGGGGCTCACCGGGGGGCGTCGAGGACGTCTCCGCGGTCGGTTCCGGCCGGCTCGGCGTCAGCGGGGTCGGTGTCGACGTACTGGCTGGCCTGGAGGGTGAACAGTTCGCGGTAGATGCCGGGGCGGGACATCAGCTCGGCGTGGTTGCCCTGGTCCGCGACGAGGCCGCCGTCGAGGACGTAGATGCGGTCGGCGGTGCGGACGCTGGCGAGTCGGTGGGTGATGAGCAGGACGGTGCGGTCCCGGCCCAGCTCGCGGATGAGGGTGAACAGGGTCTGTTCGGCGCGGGCGTCGAGGGCGGCGGACGGCTCGTCGGCGATGAGGACCGGGGCGTCCCGGTAGACCGCCCGGGCGCAGGCGATCCGCTGCCACTGGCCACCGGAGAGGTCGTGCCCGGAGTTGTACTGGCGGGCCAGCGACGTGTCGTAGCCGTGGGGCAGCTTCTCGATGACCTCGGCGGCCTCGGTCGCGCGGGCCGCGGGGATGACGCTGTCCGGGCCGTCGGCGAGGAGCCGGCTGATCCGGCCGACGGCGATGTTGAGCCGGGCCGACATCGGCCACTGGGTGTAGTCCTGGGGGATCACGGAGATGTTCTCGCGGACGCTGTCCGGGTCGACGCCGGCGAGGTCGACGCCGTCCCAGCTGACGGTGCCGGTGTCCGGTTCGTACAGGCCGGCGAGGATCTTCGCCAGCGTCGACTTGCCGCTGCCGTTCACCCCGACGAAGGCGACGACCTCGCCCCGGCGCAGCTCCACGGTGACGCCACGCAGGGCGGGGGTGTCGGTGCGCGGGTAGGTGTAGACGACGTTCTCGGCCCGCACGACCACGGGCCGCGCCGGCGCCACCTGCTCCCGGGGCGCGGGCACCAGCCCACCGGCCTGCGCGATCCAGGCGCGGTACTCCCCGAAATAGAGGAAGTTCTCGTACGCGGTGTTGAGGGTGGTCAACGCCTGGGCGAGAGCGCTGCGGCCGGTGCGGATCGCGAGCACCGCGGTGCCGCCGGCGGCCAGCGGCATCACCCCCGCGTTGAGCAACAGGATCAGGGTCCCGTAGACGACGCCGAGGGCGAGCCCGGACACCGCCTCCCCGGTCAGCCGGTACCGCGCCTGGCCCCGGCCGACGCGGACCTGCTCGGCCTCCTGCTCGCGGGCGAGGATCGTGTACTCGTCGAGCAGGAAACGGCCGAGGCCGAACGAGCGGATCTCCGCGGCGCACTCCCGGGCGGTCATGTGGTAGCGGAGCATGTACTGGCGGCGGACCTGGCGCAGCCGGCCCAGCCAGGAGGCGTGGGCGAGCCGGGCCGAGCGCAGCGACGCCCAGCCGTCGGGCAGGATCGACAGGACCAGCAGGGGCAGCAGCACCGGATGCAGCACGCCNAGCACACCCCCCGCGGCGGCGATGCGCACGGCGGAGGTCAGCATCTCGATGGCGTTGTCGACGAGTTGGCGTCCGCTGGCGGCACCGCGCTCGGCCGCGTCGAGGTCGTCGACGAAGCGCGGGTCGTCGAAGGCCATGATCGACGTGCGGGTGGCGAGGTCGAGCAGCCGCACCAGGCAGACCCGGTCCACCCGGGGGCCCAGGCGCACCCGCACCAGGTTGGTCGCCGCCGCCAGGCCGCTGCGCAGCACCTCGGCGGCGACGACGAGGACGAGGGCGGGCAGTGCCTCGCGCAGCCGCTGCGGGGTGGGGCCGTCGCGCAGCACCGCGGTCAGCGCGCCGGCGACGGCGAGCAGGCCCGCCGCCTCGACGACTCCGGCGAACACCCGCAGCACGACCATGACGACGAGGCCGGCCCGGTNGGCCTCCCAGGCCAGGGACCAGGCAAGCCGCAGCAGCCCGGGAAGCCGACGGGCCAACGTACGCACGCCGGTCTCCGCCATCGTCCGGTCGTGGCGCGACCATGGCCGGACGCGGTCGTCGTCCTCCTTGCCGTAGGTGAGCACCGGATCGTGTTCGGCGGCGGGCGGTGCCGACGGTGNCTTCCGCTGGGCGGGAACCGGGCCGTTCTCGGAAGTGCGTTCCACACCCGCGAGGGTCGCCCTTCCCGCCCCCGCTCACCCCCGCTTTGGAGGGGATCTGCGTGTCTCCGAGTGGATCGGCGTGTCCTCGCGTGGATCGGCGACAGGTACGCCGGGCCGCCGTCGGCAGGCGAGGCCGATACCCCGAACGGGCGACAACGCCGGACATTTCGCCGGAGCCGGGATAATGCAACGATGAGCGGACCGGACGAGTGGGTGTTGAATGCCTACGAGCAACGTTCGGCGCCGTCTCGGCAGCGCACGGCCACCGTGCCGGTGAAGGGATGGGGCCGGTTTGTCAACAGATGACATTACCTCCGAGCAGGCGTACGTCTCCGCTCTCTACGATCGGCTCGACGGGCTTCGCCGGCGCACCACGTCCCGGCTGCGGACGGTTCTCCGGCACTCCGAGAGCCTGCCCCGGGCCCGGTTCGAGCGGGACGCGGCCAGCGCCGACTGCGCGGCCACGCTGGCCCGGATCACCGCCGCGGAGAACGGCCTGTGCTTCGGCCGGCTGGACTTCGACGGCGGCGAGCGGCGCTACGTCGGCCGGATGGGCATCTTCGACGAGGACGCGGACTACGAGCCCCTGCTGATCGACTGGCGCACCCCGGCCGCGCGGCCGTTCTACGTGGCGACCGGAGCCGCGCGGCTCGGCGTCCGGCGCCGCCGGCACATCACGACGCGCCGCCGCGAGGTGACCGGCCTCGACGACGACGTCTTCGAGCTGGCCGTCCGGGAGCCGAGTGCCACCGAACTGGTCGGCGAGCCGGCGCTGTTCGCCACCCTCAACGCCGCGCGCACCGGCCGGATGAGTGACATCGTCGAGACGATCCAGGCCGAGCAGGACCGGATCATCCGCTCGGACCACCGCGGGATCCTCGTCGTCCAGGGCGGGCCGGGCACCGGCAAGACCGCGGTCGCGCTGCACCGCGCCGCCTACCTGCTCTACACCCACCGCGACCGGCTCGCCCGCAGCGGCGTGCTGGTCGTCGGGCCGCACCCGACGTTCCTGCGCTACATCGAGAACGTGCTGCCGTCGCTGGGTGAGACCAGCGTGGTCAGCGCGACGGTGGAGGCGCTCTACCCGGGGGCGCGGGCGCAGCGGCCGGAGGAGCCGGCGCTGGCCGAGCTCAAGGGCCGGGCGGTGCTGGCCGACGTCCTCGCCGCGGCCGTGCGCGACCGGCAGCGGCTGCCCGGCGGGCAGACGCTGGAGATCCACACCGAGGAGCGCCTGCTGCTGCTCGAACGCAGCACCTGTGTGNGGGCCCGCGCGCTCGCCCGGGAGTCCGGCGAACTGCACAACCAGGCCCGGACCCTCTTCGTACGCGCCGTGATCGAGGCGCTGGCCCGCCAGGTCGCCGACGGGTACGCCGCCGAGACGATCACCGCCCAGGTGCTGGAGGCGGACCCCGAGGCGCTCGACCTGCTGGCCCCCGCCGGCTTCGGCGGCACCAGCCTGCTCGACGACGACGACCTGGCCCAGCTGCGCCGGGAGCTGCGCGCCGATCCGGCCGTGCGGGCGGCGCTGGACGAGCTGTGGCCGGTGCTCAGCCCCGAGCAGCTCGTCGCCGAGCTGTACGCGGACCCCGGCACGCTGGCGTCCGCGGCGCCGGAGCTGACCGCCGCCGAGCGCCGCCTGCTGCACCGGCCGCTCGCCGAGGACGGCACCGACCCGGACGACGCCTGGCTGCGCGCCCTGCGCGACGCCACCGCCGGCGCCGCGGCGTCACCCGGCCCCGGCGACGACGGCGGGGTCGGGACCAGCGAGGGCGGTGACCAGGACGGGTCGGCCGACGGAGACGGTGACGGCGACGGCGACGGCGATGCAGCCCGCACCGGTGGGGGGCCGCGACCGGCCGGCGGCTGGACCGCGGCGGACATCCCACTGCTCGACGAGGCGGCGGAGCTGCTCGGCGAGGACGACCGCGCGGCCCGCGCCGCGGCGCTGCGCGACCGGCTCGCCCGGGTGGCCTACGCCCAGGGCGTCCTCGACATCATCTCCCGCGACGTCGAGGACGACCCGGAGATCATGATGGCGACCGACCTGATCGACGCGGCCCGTCTCGCCGACCGGCACGAGGACGCCGACCTGCGGACCATCGCCGAGCGCGCGCTGGCCGACCGGACGTGGACCTTCGGCCACGTCGTCGTCGACGAGGCGCAGGAGCTCTCGGAGATGGCCTGGCGGATGGTGATGCGCCGCTGCCCGACCCGGTCGATGACGATCGTCGGCGACATCGCCCAGACAGGCGACCCCGCCGGCACGACGTCGTGGGAAAGGGTCCTCGCCCCCTACACGGCGTCGGGCCCACGGCCGCGGCAGGAGTCCCTCACGGTGAACTACCGGACTCCCGCGGAGATCATGGCGGTGGCCGCCGACGTGCTCGCGACGCTGCGGCCGCCGCAGCAGCCGCCGCGGTCGGTGCGCGCGCTCGGCCTCGACCCCTGGCGGCTGCGGGTGACCGAGGACGAGCTCGGCCCGGTGCTCGCCCGGACGGTCCTGGCCGAGCTGGAGCGGCTGAGCGCCGGTCAGCTTGCCGTGCTGGTGCCGGCGGGGCGGCTCGCCGAGCTGACCGCCGCGGTGCGGGCGGCCGTGCCGGCCACCGAGACCGGCGGCGGCGCCCGGCTGTCCGCGCCGGTCGTCGTGCTCGGGATCCGGGAGGCCAAGGGGCTGGAGTTCGACACGGTGCTCGTCGTCGACCCGGACCGGGTCCTCGCCGAATCCCCGCGCGGCGCGCACGACCTGTACGTCGCGCTGAGCCGGGCGACGCGGTCCCTCGGCGTCCTGCACACCGGCGAGGTGCCGGCGATGCTCGACCGCCTGTCGCCGGCGGGGCCGCCGGCGGACGCGCCGCCGGCGGCCCCGCGGTCGACGGCAGGGCGCGCGTCCACGTCCCCGACGGCGTCCCGGGCCGCGGGGACGTAGGCGCTCGGGCGCCGGCTAGCCCGCCGGAGGCAGCCGACGACCGCGGCGGCCTCCCGACGTGGGCGGTGCCGCCGACCGGGCCGAGCCCGCGTCGGTGCCCGCGAGCGCCGGCGTCCCGCGCGCCGGCGTGTCCCAGCGCCGGCCCGGCCCCTGCTCGCTGGGGGCCTTCGTCAGCGCGTCCGCCGGGTCGACGAACCGACCGGTCTCCTCGTCGAGGATCGAGATCTGCGCGCGCCCGATGTCGAAGTACATGCCGACGAGCTCCAGCGCGCCGTCCTCGAGAGCACGGCGCACGGTCGGATGCTCCCGCAGGTTGTCGAGCTGCTGGGCGACGTTGGCCCGGCCGAGACGCTCCACCGGCGGGAGGTCCTCCGTCCCCGGCGGGGGCGTGCGGGTCAGCGACGCGTCGGCGTGGGACAGCCAGCCGGCGAGCGCCGACTCCGGCTGGCCGGGCGGCGTGCCCTTGAGCAGCGCGTTCATCGCTCCGCAGCCGGAGTGGCCACAGACGACGATCGCGGGCACCCGCAGCACCTCGACGGCGTAGTCGAGCGCGGCGGTGACCGACAGGTCGCTCGGCGGCACGACGATGCCGGGCAGCGGGCCGGTACCGGGGGCGATCCCGACCCCGGCGGCCATCCCGACGCCCGAGGCCATGCCGAGGCCGATCCCGCCGGAGCTCGACGAACCGGAGCTCGACGAACCGGGGGCCGTCCCGCGTGAGCCCGTCCCGGCGGGACCGCCGTCCGACGCGTGGAGCCGGTCGAGATCGGCGGTGGCGCGCGCCGGGTGGCGCGGGCTCTGCCGCGGAACGATGTTGCCGATGTTGCGGACGGTGAACAGGTCGCCCGGCCCGCTGCTGGTGATGATGTTCGGGACGATCCGCGAGTCGGCGCAGGTCAGGAACAGCGCGGAGGGCTGCTGTCCGGCGGCGAGACCGTCGAACGTGCCCCGCAGCAGCGGCGCCGCCCGGCGGTGGAACTCGTTGACGCCGACGAGCATGGTGCCGACGTAGTCGGCCTGGCCGACCGCCGGGGGCGCGCCGTCGGCCGTCCCGGCCTGCCGATCGTCGTCCTGATCGAACTCCTGCCACTGCGACCAGGGGGCGAACCAGCGTGGCAGGTGCGGCGTCACCGATCGGCGCCGTTCGGTGTGGTCGGACCGGCGGAACCAGACCTGGCCGATCTCGTCGACGCTGACCACCCCGCCGGAGGCCTCGTGGTTGGCGCACCAGCCGCGCAGATGCTCGTAGGCGGCGTGGTCGAGGTAGTCGACGATGAGCTCGATCGAGACGGGCGCACCGACCGGGATCCGGCCGAGGACTCGGGCCAGGCGCGGCAGCGACAGGAAGCTCAGCGTCCCCTCGACCTCCACCTGCCAGAGTCCGTCGCTGTGCACCAGGCGGACGCTGGACCACAGGACCCGACGCAGGACCAGGCCGAGCGCGGTGACNAGCCCGAGTGCCACACCCTGCAGCAGGTCCAGGGAGACGACACCGACCAGCGTCACGACGTAGACGGGCAGCTCGCCGTGGCGGCGGACGTGGCGCAGGTGGGCCACGTCGACCAGCCGCACCCCGACGACGACGAGCAGGCCGGCCAGGGCCGCCAGCGGGATCCACTCCACGGCGAACCCGAGGAAGAGGGCGAACGCCAGCACCCAGACGCCGTGCAGGATCGCCGAGGCGCGGGTGCGCGCACCGGAGACGACGTTGGTCGAGCTGCGGACGATGACGCCGGTGATCGGCAGACCGCCGATGAGGCCGGACAGGAGGTTCGCCGAGCCCTGGCCCAGCAGCTCCCGGTCGAGGTCGGCCCGCGGGCCCCGCCAGCCCTTCGAGGTCGCGAGCTGGTCGACGGCGACGGCGGACAGCAGCGACTCCACGCTGGCGACGATCGCCACGGTGAAGATCCCCAGCGCGATGCCGGACCAGTCGCCGTGGGGCAGCTCGGGCAGGGCAATCGAGTCGAACAGGGAGGCGGGCAGGTCGACGCGCGGCACGTCGAAACCGACGGCCGCGGCGAACGCGGTGCCCGCGACGACGGCGACGAGGTAGGCCGGAATCCGGCGAACGGCGCCCGGGACGGCCTGCGGCAGCCGCGGCCAGAGCAGGATCGTCGCGATCGTGACCAGGCCGACGACGGTCGCCGGACCGTGCGGGCTCGTGATCGCCTCGGGTATCGCCCGGATGTTGTCCAGGGCGTGGCTGTCGGCCTTCCCGCCGAGCACGACGTGGATCTGACCGAGGACGATGGTCAGGCCGATGCCGCCGAGCATGCCGTGGACGATGGCGGGCGAGACGGCGAGGGAGGCGCGGGCGACGCGGCACAGTCCGAGCAGGATCTGCAGCAGGCCGGCNCCCACCGTGATCATGCAGGTGACCCGCCACCCGTAGGTGTTGACGAGATCGGCGACGATCACGGTCAGGCCCGCGGCGGGGCCACTGACCTGCAACGGGGCGCCGCCGAGGGCTCCCGCGACGATGCCGCCGACCACCGCGGCGAGCAGGCCGGCCGCGACCGGAGCTCCGGAGGCGACGGCGATGCCCAGCGACAGCGGCAGGGCGACGACGAAGACGACGAGGGAGGCCTGCAGGTCGGGACGCCATCCCTCACGGC
>NZ_LJFZ01000021.1:0-12297 GCF_001420875.1 Frankia sp. AvcI1
GTTCTGGGCCTCGACGAACAGCAGCCCTCGGACGGCGGCGACGCGGCTGGTCAGCCGGCAGACCCCCTCGAGCAGCCCGTCCAGCTCCGTGTCGGACAGCTGCCAGGCCTGGGCGGTGAGGAGCCCGTCGAGCTGGCGGGAGATTGTGGCGAGGCGGGTCGGCGGGTCAGGGCCGTCCCCGAAGTCGTTGAGATCCATGGGGTAACGGTAGAACAACATCCACCNNATGTCGAACACCTGTTCGTACGCTGTGGGCGGAGACGACACGGGAACCCACCCACCACCCGGTCGAACCGCCTGACCGCATCTACCTTCGTTTCATCGATCACCGAGTGACCGAGCCGTAGGCGAACGATGCACGACGGGGGGTACTGCCCCCGCGGTCGGCCGGCGTTCGTCGGGTGCCAGCTGAGAGGCGTGTGGGCATCGCGTTCGGTTGCCGGCTCGGTCGTCGGGGGCCCGGGGCGCTTCGGGGAGGGAGCTCGCTCTCGGCGACGCGAGGAGCACAATCATCCTGGCGATCCCCACCGCCACCGTGGTGACCCGTCCGCCGACGCGGCCGTGTGAGTCCGCGATGCGTACATGGGCAAGCCGTCGTGGGTGCGGCGTGTCGTGGATGCGGCGTGTCGTGGGTGCGGCGTGTCGTGGATGCGGAGTGAGGTACGTGGATGCAGATCGGTGAGCTGGCGCGCGCGACCGGCACCACCCCGCGCGCCCTGCGGTACTACGAGGAGCAGGGCCTGCTGCGGCCGAGTCGCACCGGCGCGGGCTATCGCGTGTACGACGACGGCGCCGTCACCACCGTCGGCACCATCCGGCACCTGCTCGCCAGCGGGTTCACCGTCGACGACCTCCGGTCCCTGCTTGCGCTGCTCGACCAGCCGCTGCCGGAGCGGTTCCAGCCCAGACCCGCCTGCGCCGATGCGCTCGCGGTGGCCGTCCGACGGCTGGACGCCCTGGAGGAACGCATCGCCGACCTCACCGCGCTACGCGACCGGCTGGCCCACCGGCTCGGCCCCACCCGATGACGACCCGATGAGGACCNGATGACGACCCGCGACCGGAATGGTCAGCGGTCGATGGTGGACATGTCGGCGTAGCGGTCGCCGGCGGGCGGTTCGATCGCGTCGAGCCGGGCGAGCTGGTCGGGGGTGAGAACGAGCGCGTCCGCGGCCGCGTTCTCCTCCAGCCGGCTGACCCGCTTCGTGCCCGGGATCGGCGCGAGATCGTCGCCCTGAGCGAGCAGCCACGCCAAGGCCACCTGCGCCGGGGTCGCCTCGGCCTCGCCGGCGACGGCCTCCACCTCGGCGACGATCCGCAGGTTCTGCGCCAGCGCCTCGGCGGCGAAGCGGGGGTTGCCGCCGCGGAAGTCGCCGGCCTCGAGCTGGTCCGCCGAGNGGATCTGGCCGGTCAGGAATCCGCGNCCGAGCGGGGAGTAGGGGACGAAACCGATGCCGAGTTCGCGCAGCAGCGGCAGGATCTCGGCCTCCGGCTCCCGCGACCACAACGAGTACTCGGTCTGCAGGGCTGTGATCGGGTGGGTCGCGTGGGCCCGCCGGATCGTCTCGACGCCCGCCTCGGACAGGCCGATGTGGCGGATCTTGCCCGCGGCGACCAGCTCACCGAGGGTGCCGACGGTGTCCTCGATCGGCGTGTCCGGGTCCACCCGGTGCTGGTAGTAGAGGTCGACGTGCTCCACCCCGAGGCGGCGCAGGGACCCGTCGAGCGCGGCCCGCAGGCTCGCCGGCGAGCTGTCCAGACCGGGCCGGTCGCCGTCGCGGTGCGAGATCAGCCCGAACTTGGTGGCCAGCACCACCTCGTCGCGCCGCCCGGCGATCGCCCGGCCGACCAGCTCCTCGTTGCGGTACGGACCGTAGATCTCCGCGGTGTCGAGGAAGGTGACGCCGAGGTCCAGCGCCCGGTGGATCGTCCGGATCGACTCGGCGTCGTCCCCACCGGCGCCGGCGTAGTACGCCGACATCCCCATCGCGCCGAGACCGAGGCGGGAGACGTCCAGTCCAGNCAGTGACACATGCTGCATGCGCCGTGATCCAATCCGAGTGGGCCGGGACGGGCCGGGTGCTGCGCCCGCAGCCAGGCTAGCCCGTCGGTCACCGGATTCCCCGGTGGCCCGCGTCGGAGCGTGAGAGACCGGACAGTTAGGGTGATCCGGAGGAATCCGCCGACGATGCGAGGGGGCTGCCGCGATGACGGATGCGGACGAGCGGGACCTGGCGGGTGGGCGGTGGTGGCAGAGTCTCGTCGAGGAGCGCAACCCGGTGGATCTCAAGACCGACCAGCCGCACTCGGCGCGGATGTACGACTACTTCCTCGGCGGGAAGGACAACTTCCCCGCCGACCGGGAGGCGGCCGAGCAGTCGCTCGCCGCGTTCCCGAACCTGCGGGTCGTCGCCCGGGAGAACCGGGCGTTCCTGGCCCGGACGGTCCGCTACCTCGCCGGCGAGGTCGGGATCCGGCAGTTCCTCGACATCGGCACCGGCATCCCCACCTCGCCGAACCTGCACGAGATCGCCCAGGGCGTCNCCCCCGACGCGCGTGTGGTGTATGCGGACAACGACCCGATCGTCCTGACCCACGCCCGCGCGCTGCTCACCGGCACCTCCCAGGGCGCCACGGCCTACCTCGACGTCGACGTCCGCGACGTCGAGAGCATCCTGGGCTCGGCGGAGCTGCGCGACACCCTCGACGTGACGAAACCGGTCGCGCTGTCGCTCATCGCCCTGTTCCACTTCGTGCCCGACTCCGACGACCCCTACGGCATCGTCCGCCGCCTCGTCGACGCGCTTCCCACCGGTAGCTACCTCGCGCTGTCCCACGTCACCGCCGACGAGGACCCGGGATGGGAACAGGTCGCCGAGACCTACCGCAGCCGCGGCATCCCCCTGCAGCCGCGCACCCGCGAGCAGGTCGGGCGCTTCTTCGACGGTCTGGAGCTGGTCGAGCCGGGGGTGCAGGTCGTTCACCGCTGGCGCCCCGACGGCACCGCGGCGGGACTGAGTGACCTTGAGGTCAGCAACTACGGCGCGGTCGGCAGAAAAGTCTGACGGACGCGGCGGGATTCCCGCCGGCCGCGGAACACAGTCTCTCGCTTACCAGGCCAGATCCTGGTCCGGCCTCGATACTGGCTCTGTCCCGGTCCGGTCGAAGCGGGGAGGGTGACGCGATGTCCTCGACAGCCACGACGGCCGGCCCGGCGTCCGCGGGCGATCCGGAACCCGCGCTCGTGACGGAGCCCGTCGGCGAGGGCAGGGCGCCCGTCGGCGAGGGCACGGCGCCGGTCGGTTTCCTCGGGCTCGGCACGATGGGTCAGCCGATGGCGGTGAACCTCGCCGCGTCGGGCTGGCCGCTGCTGGTGTGGAACCGCACGCCCGAGCGCACCGGGCCGCTGGCGGCGGTCGGGGCCGGGACCACCGTCGACGCCGCCGAGGTGTTCGCGCGCTGCCACACCGTGATCGTGATGCTCGCCGGCCCCGAGGCGATCGACGCGGTGCTCGACCGCGCCGGCCCGACCTTCCCGGCCCGGCTGCGGGACCGCACGCTCGTCCAGATGGGAACGACCTCGCCCGCCTACTCGCGGGCCCTCGCCGCCGACGTCCGCGCCGTGGGCGGTCGCTTCGTCGAGGCGCCGGTGTCCGGGTCGCGCGGGCCCGCCGAGGCCGGCCGGCTCGTGGGCATGCTCGCCGGCGACCCGGCCGACATCGCCGACGTGCGACCGCTGCTCGCCCCGATGTGCCATGACCTCGTGGACTGCGGGCCCGTTCCGCGGGCGATGTCGACGAAGCTCGCCGTCAACCTGTTCCTGGTCACGCTGGTGACCGGCCTCGCGGAGGCGGTGCACTTCGCCCGGCGCAACGACGTCGACCTCGGCGTGCTCGGCCGGGTGCTGGCCGCGGGCCCGATGGCCAGCGACGTCTCCCGGGTGAAGCTGCCGAAGCTCGTCGAGCGCGACTTCACCGTGCAGGCGGGCGTCCCCGACGTGCTGGGGATCATCGAGTTGATCACGCAGGCGGCCCGGGTCGGCGGCATCGCCTCACCCCTGACGGACGTCTGCGAGGCGCTCTATTCCGAGACCCTGGTGCAGGGCGGCGCCGCCGCCGACATGGTCGCCGTCCTCACCGCCCTCGAATCCCGCAGCGTCCCCGTCCCCGTCACCGACCCCGTCACCGTCACCGACCCCGTCCCTGTCACCGTCACCGACCCCGATCTCGCCCCCGCCCCCGCCAACGGCACCGAGCCGACCCGCGGCCGATCGCCTGGCCGTCGCTGATGGCCGATCCGCGACGGATCATCGCGGGGGCGATCCGGCCGCACTGCCGGCGGCGCTGGTCTCGGCGACGAAGCCGGTCTGGATCAGCCGGCTGCCCCGCCGGGTGCACAGCAGCGCCCGCCCGGGCGGCAGGACCCGTGGTTTGACCCCGCCGAGCAGCGGCCCCTCGCTGCGCGGGCAGGACAGCGCAAGGTCGGGGGTGTTGAGTTCCTGCAGCCGGCGCAGCAGCGGGTCCATCGCCATGCGCATCAGTCCGGCCGCGGCCCGGCCGGCGACGACGTGCAGGCCGATGTCGCCGCCCTGCGGCAGCAGCGGCACGAACGCGGTCAGCGGGTTGTCCGAGCCGGTCAGCAGGTCGTAGTCGTCGATGAGCACGAACAGCAGCGGCCCGGACCACCAGTCGCGTCGCCGAAGCTGCTCCGGTGAGACGTCNGGGCCGGGCATCCGCGGGGTGAGGCCGGCGACGGCGTCGCGGGCCGTCGCCTTGGTGCTGTCCGGCGACACCGAGTAGCCCAGCCGGTAGGCGTCGGGGATGTCGTCGAACAGCCGCCGGCGGTAGTCGACCGCCATGATCCGCGCCTGCGCCGGGGTGAACCGGCTGGTGATCGCCCGCGCGACCAGCCGCAGCAGGTTGGTCTTGCCGCTCTCGTCGTCCCCGAGCAGGGTGAGGTGCGGAAGCTGGCGGAAGTCGTGAAAGACGGGTTCCAACCGGCTCTCGTCGACGCCGAGGGCGACCCGCAGTGCGCCGTCGGGGGGCGGCAACTGCTCCACCGGCAGGACGGCGGGCAGCGTGCGCACTCCCCGCGCCTTGGGGCCGGGCCAGCCGTCCACCACCGCGGAGACCAGATGGCGGGTGCCGTGCGCCAGGTCGTCGACCGAGCCGGCGCCGTCGATTCTCGGCAGGGCCGCGATGAAGTGCAGCTTGGTGTCGGTCAGCCCGCGTCCGGGCAGTCTCGGCACCGCGGCGGCCGCGCGCAGGTCGATGCCGGACTCCACCGGATCGCCGAGCCGCAGCTCCAACCGGGACCCGATCTTGTCCCGCATCGTGTGGTAGATCTCCGACCACCGGCCGGCCGTCAGCAGGATGTGCAGGCCGTAGTTCAGCCCCCGGGAGGCGACCTCGCGGGCGTCCGCCTCCGCCGCCTCGAACTCCTGGCGCAGGGTGGCCCACCCGTCGACCACGAGGAACAGGTCGCCGAACTCCTCCGCCGGGACCCGTCCCGCCGCGACCAGCGCGCGGTAGGCGGGCATGCCGGACACCTCGAGTTCGGCGAAGCGCCGCTCCCGGTCGCCAAGCAGCGCGACCATCTCGGCGACGGTCCGGCTCACCCGGTCGGGGTCGTGCCGGCCGGTGACCCCGCCCACGTGCGGCAGGTCCGCGATGCTCGCCAGCGAGCCGCCGCCGAAGTCCAGGCAGAAGAACTGCACCTGCCGCGGCGAGTGGGTCAGGGCGAGGCCGGCGATCACGGATCGCAGCAGGGTGCTCTTGCCGCTCTGCGGCCCGCCGGCGATACCGAGATGGCCGCCGACGCCGCCGAAGTCGACCGTCAGCAGGTCCCGGACCTGCTCGAACGGCTTGTCGATCATTCCGACCGGCACCGTCAGCAGCCCGTCCGCGCCGGCGTCGACGGGCCGCAGCCCGTGCTCCGGGTCGGGCAGCAGCGGCGGCAGGACCTGGTCCAGGGTGGGCGGCTGCTCCAGCGGCGGCAACCAGACGCGGTGCGCCGGCGGCCCCTGGTCGACCAGCCGGTCGACCAGCACCTCCAGCACGGTGCTGGCGGTGGCGTCGCCGTTGTCGGCCTCGTCGGCGTCGGCGGGGGCGTCGGCCTCGCGGATGACGACCGGGACGTGTTCGGTGCCGTACGGCACGACCTGGCTCTCGATGACGTCCTGGTCGACGCGGGTCGAGCGCAGCCGGTACGGCCCGGAGACGTAGGCCGCCTTGAACCGGGTGATCGTCGCGACGTCGGAGCGCAGGTAGCCGTTGCCGGGCGCGGCGGGCAGCTCGTAGGCGTCGGGGACGCCGATGACGGATCGGGACTCCATCGCCGAGAAGGTCCGCAGGCTCACCCGGTACGACAGGTGGCCCTCGAGCTGGTGGATGCGGCCGTCGTCCAGACGCTGGGAGGCCAGCAGCAGGTGGACGGCGAGCGACCGGCCTAGCCGGCCGATCATCACGAACAGCTCGATGAAATCGGTGTGCGCGGCGATCAGCTCGCTGAACTCGTCCACGATGACGAACAGGGTGGGCAGCGGGGCCAGCGGCGCGCCCTGCGCGCGGGCCTGCTCGTAGTCCCGCACCGAGCTGAAGTTGCCGGCGCGGCGCAGCAGCTCCTGGCGGCGGACCAGCTCGCCGCGCAGCGCGTCGCGCATCCGGTCCACCAGCGCGGCCTCGTCGGCGAGGTTGGTGATGGTCGCGGACACGTGCGGCAGCCGGTCCAGGCCGGCGAAGGTCGCGCCGCCCTTGAAGTCGACCAGCACGAAGTTCAGCGTCTCCGACGAGTGCGTCGCCGCCAGTGCCAGCACGAGGGTGCGCAGCAGCTCGCTCTTGCCCGAGCCGGTCGCGCCGATCAGCATCCCGTGGGGCCCCATGCCGTCCTCGGCGGACTCCTTGATGTCCAGCTCGATGGGCGAGCCGTCGGCGGCGACGCCGATGGGCACCCGTAGCCGCTCGGACCCGTGCCGGGTCGGCCAGACGGTCCTCGGATCGAACCGCTCCAGATCGCCGAGACCGAGCAGGTCCGGTAGGTCGAGGTTGGCGCTCAGCCCGTCGGGGGCCTGCTCGGCGCTCTCGCCGGCGCTGTGCCGGGCCATCAGCCGGGCCAGCATCGCCACCCGGACCCCGGACAGCACGTCCGGGGTGGCCAGGCGGGTCCGGACCTCCCGCCCGACCCGGTCGACCTCGACGATGTCCATGGTGTCGGCGGCGACGTCGAGGTGCAGCAGGTGCCGGGCGTTGCCGCCGCTGCCGTTGGGCTCGAAGTCGACGAGGACGGCGTTGCGGTAGCCGGAGACGAGGAACCGGGTCCCAGGTGAGATCCGGCCGCCGTCGCTGACCACGACGACGAACGGTTCGGTTCGCGACGGCGCCGCACCGGTCTCGAACCGGGCCCGCTCCCCGAAGCTCTGCCCCAGCAACCGCTCGACGTCGTCCAGGGACTCCCCGAACANCCGCACCGGGNCGGCCGCGTCCCGGTCGGTGGGGTGCTGGGCGTGCGGCAGCCACTTGACCCAGTTCCACTCCTCGCGCCGTTGCGCCGAGGTGCAGACGGCGATCCGCACCTCGTCCGGGGCGTGGAAGGTGGCCATGTGGGCGAGCAGTGCCCGCACCATGCCCAGCGCCACCTCGCGGTCGCCGTCGACCTGGATCCGGGCGAAGCCGCGGATGAACAGGGCGACCGGCTGGCCGGGGACCGTCGTGTACGCGCGGGTGAACCGCCGCAGCGCCTTCGNCGACACCGGCTCCAGGTCCTCCACCGGGCTGGTCTGCAACGGGGTGATCCGCACGGCGAGGCGCTGCGCTCCGGTCCCCACCCGCACCTCGCCGAAGTCCGGGTGTGTCGGGCGGCGTTCCCACAGCCGGCTGGTCATGGCGAGCGACCACAGCGACTCCGGGTCCGGGTGGCGCCAGGCGAGGGCGGAGCGCTGCTTCTCCGCGTAGCCGCGGACCTGCCGGCGGGTGCGGGNGAGGNAGCGCAGGTAGTCACGGCGCTCGCCGCCCACCTTGTGTTTGCGGTCGCCGGACTGGGTGAGGACCTGGCCGAGACCCATGGAGGCCATGCCGACGCCCATCACGGCCATCATCGTCAGGCCCATGGGGCCGGACGCCGAGCGGCCGATGTAGAAGTACATCATGCCGCCCGACATCAGGGCCATCGGGAGGATCATCACCAGCACCCGCATGCCCGCGGCCTGAACTTCGGGGACGCTGGGCGGCTCCTGCAGCGTGATCTCGCCGTGCGGCATCTCCGGACCGGTCCGGCGAGCGGGGCGGCGGAAGGCGACCGTGGCCATGCCCGCTACACGCCCCCGCCGCACCGTCGGGTTGAACCGGCGGACGGATGTGTCCTGGATCACAGCAATGAACCCGTGCGGCGGACACCGGCGTGCCGCAGACATGGCACAGAGCAGCGCGGCGGAGGTCTGCCNACTTCTCGTCATCGGGCCCACCAGCCGGGTCGATCTGTCCGTGCCCACGCACGTGCCCCTGACCGACCTGATGCCGGCGTTGCTGCGCAGTCTCGGCCCCGATCTCGCCGATCGCGGGCTGGAACACAGCGGCTGGGTGGTGCAGCGGCTCGGCTCGCCCCCGCTGGACGAGGACCTCAGCGTCGCCGAGCACGAGCTGCTCGACGGCGACACCGTCCACGTCCGCCCGCGTTCGGACCAGATACCGCCGCTGGACTTCGACGACCTGATCGACGGCGTCTCCACCGGAATNAGCGCGCGCTCGGGCCTGTGGCGGCCGCGGACCACCCACACGGTGTCGGCGTTGGCGCTGGTGATGTGGTTGCTGGTGGCGCTCGCGGTGCCGGTGCTGGCCGGTCCGCACGTCCCCACCCCGGCTGCGGGCGCCCGCGGCGCCCACGGCGCCGGCGGCGACGTGTTCGGCCGGCCCGTGACGGTGGGCGCCGTCGCGATGCTGCTGTTCGTCGCCATGGTCGTGTCGGGCCGGGGGCAGCGGGACCGTGCGGTGACCGCGCTGCTCGGCGGTGCGGTGGTGGCCTTCGCCGTGGAGGCGGTGGTTCTCCAGGTCGCCGATGCCCATGCCGGCGCCGGCGCGGGCGCGGGCGCCCACCTGCCCGAGATGCTGCTGGCCGGCGCGGGAGTCGCCGTGCTCGCGAGCCTGNTGGTGCTGGTCGTGGCGTCCGTGCGCGACACCCTGCTGCCGGTCGGCCTCGCGGTCACGGCCGTGGCGCTCGCCGCCGCCGTGGCCAGCGAGCTGAGTTCCGCCGCCGGGCTGGACTGGACCCAGACGGCGGCGGTGATGTCGCTGCTCTGCGTGGCGGCCCGCCCCGCGGTGCCGATGGCCTCGTTCAAGCTCGCCGGGCTCACGCTGCCGCCGCTGCCGGTCGAACCGGAGGACCTGCAGGACGACATCGACCCTGAACCGGGGGCGCAACTGCTGGCCCGCACCGCCCGGGCCGACCGTTACATGACCGCCCTGCACGCGGCCGGCGGGGTCGTGTCCACCGCCGCGGTGCTCCGGCTGGCGCTCGCGCCCGGCTGGCTGCCGGCGACGGTCGCCCTCCTCGTCGGGTTCGCGCAGGTGCTCGCGGCCCGTCCGATGACGAGTACCTGGCACCGCCTGGCGTTGGGACTGCCCGCCGGCGCGGGCCTGGCCGCCGCCGTCCTGTCGCTGCCCGTCCGGTCGGGAGTGCTCGGGGGCGGCGCGGCGCTGCCGATGGTGCTGGCTCTGCTGCTGGCGGTCATCGCCGCGGCCTGCACGTACACGCTTCCCCGCCGCCGGCTGACGCCGATCTGGGGACGGCTCGGCGACGTGAGTCACGGCGTCGCGCTGGCGGTCTCGGTCCCGCTGGTGGTCGGGATCCTCGGCGGAGTCGGGTTCATCCGTTCGGTGGTCGGCTGAGATGCGCTCCCGACGAGACCAGGTCAACGCGCACAACTACCTGGTGTTCCGGCTGACCGGGGCGCTCGTGCGGGCCGAACCGGACATCCTCGAGTCGCCGACCCGCCGGGACCTGCGCGGCCTGATCACCGGGGGTGTGGCGGCGATCCTGCTGCTGGCGGTGGTCGCGGTCTGGGCGCTGATCTCCGCGCGGGGGNCGACGGCCTGGCGCAAACCCGGCGCCCTGATCGTGGACAAGTCGAGCGGAAGCCGGTTCCTGCTGGTCGACGGCGCATTGCGGCCGGTGCGCAACATCGCCTCGGCCCGGCTGCTGACGGGCAGGACCGTCTCACCCGTGGTGGTGCCGCGCACCAGGCTGACCGGAGTGCCGCGCGGCGCCCCCCTCGGCCTCACGAACGCGCCGGACACGCTGCCCGACCCCAGCCGCCTCAACAAGGGCGTGTGGCGGCTGTGCACCCGGCCCGGCACCGCCGGTGCCGCCGGTGTCGCCGGTGTCGCCGGCGAGGACGGCCCTGACGCCGGGCCGGCCATGGTTCTCGACGTCGGCGTTGCCCCGGCGAAGCCCCGCCTCGGCCCCGACGCGGGACTGCTGGTCTCCGCCGACGGGCAGCAGTACCTGCTCTGGCACGGGCAGCGGTTGCTGCTGGCCCGGCCCTGGGCCGCGGACGTGCTGGGCTTCGGCGCGATCATCCCCACCGCCGTTCCCCGGACGTGGCTGGACCTGGTGCCGCCCGGGCCGGATCTGGCCCCGGTCGCCGTGCCGGACGCCGGGGCGCCCGGACCGCCGATCGGGGGTCAGGCCACCCGGCGGGGCGAGCTGTTCGCGGTGACGACGGCGACCGGATCGGTCGCCCACTACATCCTGCTGGGGTCCGGGCTGACCGCGCTGAGCCCGACCCAGTTCGCCCTGGCCCGAGGCGAGGCGGGCGACGCACCGGAGCAGCCGATCACCCCGGGGGACCTCGCCACCGCCGCGCGCGCCGTGATGGCGGCGCCGCAGAGCGCGCTGCCGGCGACGCCGCCGCCGATCCGGCTGCCGTCCGCGGGCGAGTCGGTCTGCGTCGAGTCCTCGCCGGACCCGGCCGGCTCCACGTTCGACGTCGTGGTCTCGACGGTGCGTGCGGCCGCGGGCCGGCGGACGTCCGGCGACACCGCCATCGGTGTCGCCGCGGGTGGTGGCGCCCTGGTCGTACCCAGGGTGCTGCCGCGGGGCAGCCGGGCGGCGGACGTGAACAAGCAGCCGGGTGTCCTGGTCGACGGTAGCGGCATGGCCTACCCGGTGACCGGGGACGCGATCAAGGCGCTCGGCTACGCGCCGGAGCAGGCCGTCGCCGCGCCCTGGAAGTTGTTGGCGCTCCTGCCCTCGGGACCGCCGCTGACGACGCCGGGACGGGGGTGACGACCGAGGACCACGGCCCTGACGATCACGGCTCCGATGACCACCAGGATCAATGATGTTCAGTCCGACACCCGGAGGGCACGTCCATGCCAGATCAGTCTCTCGTCGCCGATGAAGCCACCACCATCAACATGATCAAGGCTTTCGACAACTGCCAGGACGAGTGCAACAACATCCAGCAGACGATCGACGGCGCCAGCTCCATGCTCTTCTCGACGTGGGGTGGCGTCGCGGCCAACAAGTACCGCGACGCNATCTCCGGCTGGCAGAACGGCTTCAACGAGGTTCGGCAGGCGCTGAACCTGCTGAACGAATCGATGGTCAGCTACGCGAAGACCACGACCAGCACCGAGGACGACGCCCTGATGATCGGCTCAAGCTGGGCCCAGGGACTCACCTGAGGCGCAGCCGGCCGATCGCCGACCCAACCGTGAGCCGGACTTCGGAATCCGGGGAAACGAGGAGANATGGCCACCTACCAGTTCAGCCCGAACGGTGCCCTCGACACCGCGGACGAACTCACCTTCGTTACCAAGAAGCTCGAGGAGTCGCTCGCCGATCTCATGTCCAAGGTGCAGCTCTTCATCCAGGCCAACGCGGGTTCCGCGCCGGAGAACTACACGCTGGCCCAGCAGCAGTGGAACAAGGGCCAGCAGGATATGGAGCTGTCCCTCGCGGTGGGCCGACAGAAGCTCGAGGAGATTCACAACCAGTACGTGCTGGGTGACAGGAAGGGCGCGAGCGTCTTCGGCTCGCTCCTCTGACGGTGCCCGTCACGCCGGACACCCGCGTATCTCCTCATCGCGTACGCGGTCGGTAACCAGATTCTTTCTCGTGCTCGGTGGCCGGGCCGGATCCCGCGCGGACCACTACCGGTGGGACGGGTCGCGCGGGCCGGTCGGGCCGCTGCTCTCTTGGCAGGACACAAAAACCGAGGCGAACGACAGGAGAGACCATTGGGCACCGAGTTCACGATCAAGATTGACGAGCCGACCCTCCAGCGGCTTCGAACCGAGTACG
>NZ_LJFZ01000021.1:14042-17840 GCF_001420875.1 Frankia sp. AvcI1
AACAACGGCCTGAACGACATGAACAACGGTCTGAACAACGGCCTGAACGACCTGAACAACGGTCTGAACGGTGACCTGAATGACCTGAACAACGGTCTGAACGACATGAACAACGGCCTGAACGACGACCTGAACGACCTGAACAACGGGCTTAACAAGAACTTCGACGGTCTGGGTGACGGACTGAACGGGTTGAACGACAACCTGGGTAACGGTCTGAACGGTCTGGGTAACGGTCTGACCGGGTTGAACGACAACCTGGGTAACGGTCTGAACGGTCTGGGTAATGGTCTGACCGGGCTGAACGACAACGTCGGCAACGGCTTGAACGACGGGCTGAACGACAACCTGGGTAACGGTCCGAACGGGCCGGGGGGCGACCTGTCCGGCCTGGTCGGCGGCCCGGCGGCGCTCGCCGGGCTGAACAGCCCGAACAGCCTCACCGGCGGCGGGCGCAACGGACTCGGCGACGGGGAGGACCTCGGCGGCCTCAACGACTCCGTACCGAAGACGCTGGGCGACCTCAGCCCCCAGCAGCTCAGCACGCTTCAGCAGGCCGGGCAGCTCGACGGCGTGCCGTTGACCCCGGAGCAGTCGGCGGCGCTGGAGCAGGCGGGTCTCGCCGCTCCCGGCGCCCAGACCCTGGGCGACCTCAGCCCCCAGCAGCTCCAGGAGTTGCAGCGGGATGGTCTGCTCAACGATGTCCCGCTCACACCGCAGAATCTGCAGACCCTGGGCGACGCCGGTCTGCTCGGAGCAGCCGACGGCACGCCGCATGACCTGGGTGATCTGAGCCCGGCGCAACTGGCCGAACTCGGCTCCTCCGGCGCGTTGGACAACGTGCCGGTCACGGATGCGCANCTCAACCAGTTGCGTCAGGACGGCCTGCTCGGCCCCAACGCGACCGGCATCGACTCGCTCGGTGACCTCAGCCCGGCCCAGCTCGCCGACCTGCAGCAGAACGGCCTGCTGGACTCGGTGCCGGTGACTCCGAGCGAGCTGAACACGCTGCAGCACGCGGGTCTGCTCGGCCCGAACGCCACGACCGGGGCCGGCATGAACACGCTGCCGACGCTCGGCCCGGACTCCGTCGGCGGCGCCGGATTCGGCGACAACGGCCTGCTCAACCCGTCCGGTCTGGCTGGCAACGAGACGCCGAAAACATACTTCCCCACGGCGGTCGACGGTCTGGATGTGAGCCCTCCCGACCCGTACGACCTCGCCGCCGGCTCGGGAGTGCAGGTCGGGAACATCCAGCAGCCGATGGCCCGGACGGTTCCCGGAGTCGGCGGCGCGGGCTTCGGAACGGCTGGCGTCTCCCTGCCGAATTCACAGCCACTCGGGACGGGCNACAGTTCCCTTCTCGGCCAGGACGGGACCACCGGGCTGGGCGACCTGGCGGGAGCCGGCGGTCTGGGGGGCGCCGACGGGTCGATGAGTCTCAAGGGGTCGCCCATGTCCGGTGGGATGCCGTTCATGCCGATGGGCGGCATGGGCGGGCTCGGCGGCGGCCAGGGCCAGCAGCCCAAGGAACGGCAGCGCAACACGTGGCTCACGGAGGACGAGGAGGTGTGGGGCACGGACCCCGAATGCGCACCGGCTGTCGTGGGCCGCGGCGACAGCCCCGCCGACGCCGAGTCCGACCGTCCCGCCGGCCCGACGCCGGTGCCGCCCACCCCCGATCGCAGCCGCACCCGCCGTGGGCGTTGACACCGCCGGGCGTTGACACCGCCGGGCGTTGATGCAGGAAAGGAGGCGCGATGGCGCTGTTCGACGAAAGCCAGGTGGAAGCCGCGCTGGCCGAGCTGGCGCACACCGAGGAGGTCACGGAGCGGATCCGGCGGCAGGGCGCGGAGACGAGCTACCGGACGAGCGACAAGAACAAGCTGCTCTCGGTCACCGTCGGTGGCCAGGGCGAGATTCGTGATCTCACCTTCCGCGGTGACGGCTACCGGGATCTCGCCCCGGCCGAGCTGGCCGATCTCCTGGTGAAGACGATCGAGCGGGCTCGTCAGGAGGTCCGTCGGCGTGTCCTGGCCGGCATGCAGGAACTGATGCTGGAACTGCCGTCTCCCGTGGGCGGCCTGGCCGAGGCCGGGTCGGCGGAGGAACTCGTGGAGGAGCTGCTCGGGATGTTCACCCGGAACATGCCCGACGACGGCCGCGAGCTTGCTCCGCCCGAGGAAGACGGGCGCTGGCGGTGAGCGACGAGGTGATACGCCACGACGGCGACGAGATCGCGCAGAAGGTGCCGATGCTCAGCACGTTCCGCCAGCAGGTGACCGATCTGGGTGGCGANCTGGCCGACACCATCGCCCGGAACAGTTTCGCCAAGGGCGCGAAGGACGAGGTGTCCCTGTACGCGGAGTCGTCGTTCCAGCAGTTGATGGACGCCTTCGGGAAGATTTACGGGGCGCTTGGGGAGGCGGTCGGCCTGCAGGGCGATCGGCTGTCCGTCGTGCGCCAGATCGGCGACACGACCGAGGGCGAAACGACCGAGGAGGCGGGCTGGGAGTCCCCGGGCGGCCATCACGGCTGACAGCACTGCGAGGCCCGGGTATCGGCCGCTGTCCCGCGGCGGCCGTTCGTGGGTGTTGTCGTGATCGGCGCCGGGTTGCGGAGGTGAACGGATGTCCAAGTCCCTGGACGAGGCCATCTACGCCTTCACCGGAATGCGGCTTCCCGGCGCCGATCCGAACAAGATGTGGGCCCTGGCCGACGACCTTGACCGCAAGGGCGACGTAGTCCTCAACACGTTGTCGCCGGAGTTGACGCAGATCGTCCGCGCGGTCCAGAGCGGCGTGCACGGTCAGGCCGGGCGGCGGTTCACCGCCCAGACGCTGCCGTTCGTCATCAGCGACCCGAAGCTCCTGCTTCAGGCCGNCATGCTGCTGAAGTCGGCGGCCACGCTGCTGCGCGGCCAGGCCCTGCAGATTGACTACACCCGCAAGCAGGGCTTCGTCATGTTCATCTTCATGCAGATCCAGCTGGCGATCGCGGCGATCGAGGCCGCGTTCGGCGACGAGGCGGACGCGGCCGCCCGCATCGCCGAAACCCGGACGATCATCCAGCGCATTCTCTCCCTGGAGACGGCCAAGACGGCATCGAAGATCACCGCGATGCAGATGTTGTTCATGCCCGGTTCGTCGATCGTGGCCCAGGCGTGGCAGATCCTGGCCGGCAAGCGAGGCGGTCTGGACGGCGGCGAGATCGGGCACATGGTCGAGTACGGGTTCGCCGCCGCCGCCTTCTCCATCTTGTCCCTGCCCGGCATGAAACCAGCCATGGGCAAGGTGGATCAGTGGCTGAAAAACATGGGCATCGACAAGGGCGTCGACAACCCCCTCGCCGGTCTGGCCGTCGCGACTCTCGTCTCCGGGTTGACGGAGGCCGGCGGCGGAATCTTCGCCAGCGGAGCGGTGGATGGGCAGTGGGGAATCGCCTCCGTCGTCGACGATCTGCTCTCCGGCTCCGTCGAGGGCAGCACAGAGCATTTGGCTGGCCTATTCGGTAAGGGAATGCGCGGCGGAAAACCACCCGCCATCGATCCCGAAATAGCCGCTATTCTGAAGAATCTGAATCTCAACAACCTCGGCCCGGGACCGGCGGACTCGAATCTCAACCTGGACCAAAGCGGCGGGCCCGATGACGACGGAGGCGGTGACGGCCCCGTCGGGAGCCGTGGCGGAGACGGTCCGTCGGCCGGCGCGACCGGGCCGGCCGACGGGGCGGATTCGCATCTGCCCCCCGGCGGTCCGCTCGACGGTCCCCAAGAGCATACGCCCAGCCTGCACAACG
>NZ_LJFZ01000021.1:20656-134509 GCF_001420875.1 Frankia sp. AvcI1
AGCTGGATGAGTTGTTCGCCTGGATGTCTCCGCATAGTCCGGAGTTGACGCGGGATCAGTTGGAACATGATCTGATGATGCACGGGCATCCGACGATCGTGGTGGGTTTTGATCCGGTGTCGGGTCGGACGGTGACGGTGCCGGCCCGGGTGAGTGGTGAGCTGAGTCGGCGGTCTGATGGTCGTTGGGTTATCAACGACAAGTCGGGCCGGTATATGAGTAAGAAGGTTCGGGGTAATCCTTCGACGGATGAGCTGACGCGGTGGATGTCGAACGTGGNCGATCTGATGTCGGCGCATTTCGGTTTCCCGGTCGAGTTCGAGCTTCTCAAGCACGCCGACCCGGCCCCCGCGGCTCTGCCCCCCGCAGCCGTGCCGACAGACCCCGTCCCGCCGCCGGCCTACGCCCCCGCTCCGCCTGTCGACCCCGCGTTGTCCGGAGATCCAGCTCCGCTTGTCGACCAGGCGGCGCCGGCCGGTTCCGCGGTGCGGGTTGATCCGCAGCCGCAACTCGGTGCCATTCCGCCGCAGGATCCCCAGTCGCGGCAGCCGCCCTCGTCTGGCGCCGCCCAGGACGATCAGTTGGCGATCTCCGAGCAGCCGAGGGACGGCGATGCGACTCCGTCGGCGCCTGGGCCACTCCACCCGCTGAGCCCTGAGGACAATCTGCTGTCCTGGGTGCGTCTGAACCTACGGGCCCGTCCGGCGGATCGGAAGATCGGCGACGGCGAGATCCTGCAGGTCTACCGTGATCTACGGTCCCAGAACGCGAACCAGCGGAGGGTGACGAAGGAACTCGCCGACGATGTGGCCGCGATCCTGCGAGGCGAGGGGATCGGACGGATGTTCGGCGGCGCCCCGGGTAACGCTGTGGACCTGGGCCTCGGCACTCCTCTCGAACCGCATGATCCGACTCCGTCGGGTTCGACTCCGTCGGGTTCGACTCTGCCGGTTCCGCCGATGCCGTCACGGCCGGCGCCGGGCCGCCCGCTGATCCTGGACCTTCCCGCGCTGGATCAGGACGGTGACCGGTGGGCCGAGCAGACGATGGCCGCACTGGACAATGCTGGTAATGCCGGTGTCGCTGGTAACGCCAGTGGTGCGGGTGAGATCGCCGACGGCGTCGTCGTCAGAGACTTCGCCTTCGAGCCCCGGACGACCACCCCGCAGCTTTCCTCGACCCGGCAGCCTTCCTCGACCCCGCAGCCTTCCTTGACCCCGCGGCCTTCCTTGCCCCCGCCGTCGACGAGNCCGCAGCCGCCGGTGACGCCGGTGACGTCTCAGTCCGCGAACGCGAACACGGTGCGCCGGTCCGGTGATGTGGTCACGCTGCCCGACGGCCGGTCGTTCCGGGTACGCAACGTCCCCGGGGAAGTCGGGGACTGTTTCCCCTGGGCGCTCAGGCTGAGTGCCCAGCAGCAGATTCAGCCTGGCGCCACGACGTCGACGTCGCGAGCCCCCGCAGGCCTGTCGAGTTCCGTTCCGATCAGGAATTTCCGCGCCGAGCTGGCCCGGCGGTACCGGGAGGAGGTGCGCCAGGCCGCCCGCCGTGGTGAGACCCATCCGGACACCGTCCGGGAGATCGTGCCGCTGCTGCTCGGCGATCTTACGGACGATGCCGTCATCGCCATTCTGCAGGATGCCGGGAGGAGGATTGTCCCGACCCAGAGGCAGATCGATGTCTGGTCTCGGGAGGAGCAACACAGGGCGGCCAGGAATCTGCTGGCCGATCGGCGGGCCGCTGCCGGAGAAGACCGGGCGCAGGCGTGGGACCAGGTGCTCGACCTTCCCATCGAGTTCGTCGAACAGGAGGTCGGCCGCCAGCCCTCGCCCGATCCCACGGGGTTCGCCCTGACCGACCCTCATCTCCGCGCCCTGCGCGCGGACCTCGGAGACTGGTTGAGGGAAAGCCCTGCCACTCGGTTCCGGATGATTCAGCCCTGGCTACCCCGGCCCATGGCGCCCGTCGTCCGCCATGTCCGGGCGGCGCTTCTGCGAGACCGCCGGCTGCCCACGTTCACCGACCTACTGGCGTCGGCCATCGAGGACCGCGACCTGTGGAACACCCCGATCGGCGAGGAGGTGCCGGGCGCGATCGCCCGTGTCGCCGACCTGGACGTTCGCGTGTTGCAGGCGGGACAGGAAGAGCTCGGGCTCAACGAGGCGGCCGTCGGCCGCCCCACCGTCCACCTGCTCCGGAGCGGTAACCACTACCTCGGGCTGGAGCCGATTGTGCGCCCGGCCGTCACCGGCCCGGCAACTCCCTCGACAGCGAGCACGCCGACGGCTCCTGCGACGCCGGGCAGGCTCGGGGAGGGCAACGGACCGGACAGCCCGAGCCCGATCTCGACGACGCCGGCGTCGGACGCCGCCGGAGGGAAGGACTCCGGCCCGCCGCCGACGCCGCCGACGTCGACGCCGCCGAAGTTCGAGCCGAAGCGCTGGCCGGAGAAGACCAGCGGCCGGCCGGGCGGTTCCACCTTCCCGCCGCCCACGAGGGTCTCCCGGCATGGCCGGCTGGGTGCCTCGGACACGGTGATCGGGCTGTATCCGGGGGAGAACGACGCCTACCGGTGGATCGAGCAGCAACTGAAGGAGCCCCTGGGCGGGGCCTGGGCGGAGATCGAGCCGGATGTGCGGAACTTCGTCCAGGCTTCGGTGGTCAAGGCGCGGATCGCCGGGATGTCCCGCGGTGATCGGCGTCGGCTCACGATCAACCAGCGGGGGTGGACGGGCACCATCACCCTCGATGCCCTGGTCCGGGACTTCTCGCCCGTCCGTAACGTGGAGAAGTTCGAATTCGAGGGCGGTTCGGAGTCCCAGGGCACCGCAGGTGATCTTCACGAGTCGCGGTGGAGAACCAACGTCAGTCTCCCGGTGNGGGCCACGACGCCGAAGTTCCAATGGACCGGCGTCCTCGGCCGGTACTGGGACTCCAGCCGCGGGACCAACGAGACGAGCAGCGGGCGGACGGTCGCGAAATCCAAGGTGGTCGAGCCCGCCACGCTGTACGACGNCACCACCGATCTCGGCGTCACCATCGATCTCCGTCGCGTGAAGGTCGGGAAACATATCGCCCCGAAACGCCAGGTGTTCGCGATCGGCACGCGGATTGCGACGCCGAGCGCCGACAGCCCCGACGCCGACGGCAGTCCTCGGCCGCCCGAGACCCACTACACGGCTCCGCAACGGGTGCAGCGGGATCACCGCCTCGGGTCCACGGACGTCGTGCTGGACGTGCACCCGCTGATGCCGAAGGGCCTGCGGTACATGCGGGACACCCGCGGCATCGAGGGGGTCCTCGACGACCTCGATCTGTCGGGCACCTTCGTCTACGNCTCGATGTGGCAGNGGGTGAAGCAGGAGATCCTCGCCGAGGTCGACCTGGACCGCATCCACCAGCACCTGAAGGGAATGATGTCCGGTGATCCGCTGGCGGTGAGGCTGGAGTCGGTCGACGAGACGCTCGAGATCTCCGCGGAACTGGTCGCGCTCGACCATGTGCGGGCGACGGCCCAGACGGAGTTCAACTCCGGCACCGAGACCTACCGCTTCACCTCCGACCAGCGCATCACCTCAGACGCTCTGCAGCTCCCCGCGGGCGGCCAGTTCCTCGGCACGGTGAAGACCGCCTTCGACATCANCGGCACCGGGACCGGGCAGACGGGCCGCGACACCATCCTGCTGAGGGACTCGCTGACGAAGTCCGGCGTGGCGAACAAGACCAAGAACTCCGACGGGCAGAAGTTCGACGGCCGCACCAGACTGACCTTCCACCTGCGCAACAAGCCGGCCGTCGGCTCGGTGCGGACGGCCCAACCGACGGCGGAACTCGGCATCACCACGGTGATCGAGACGGACGAGGCGCAGCGGGTGGACAAGCCGACCCACTGGGTGGCCAAGCCGACGACGCCCGCTCCCCACGCGACCCTGCCGAGACGGGCCGCAACGGATCCGATCGTGCCGACCCCTTCGACCGTGCCGGCTCCGCCGACCGCGCCGACCCCGCCAAGACGGGCCGCAACGGATCCGACCGCGCCGACCGCGCCGACCGATCTGACCGCGCCGACCGATCTGACCGCGCCGACGGCTTCGACCGTGCCGACGTCGACAGCACCGGGGCCGGTGGGCTCGACGACGTCGGCCGCCGCCGACGCGCCCCCGCCGGCCGCGCCTCGCGACGTGCTGGTGCCGCCGGCACGGATCTGGAGCAATGGTCCGGGAACGGGGCTGCGGGACACGGACACCGTCCGCGACCTCTATCACATGGAGCGGATCCGGGCGGCGCTCGATCAGCAGGGTCGGGCGTTCTTCGGCGAGCGAACCTGGANCGAGATCCGCCAGGAAGTCCTGACCTGGTTCAACCGGGATCGGCTCGCGGCCTACCTGGCCTCGATGACACGGGGTGCCGTCCTCGACNGCCCGGAGCTCAACCAGCGGGACGTGNCGCCGAGGGCGTTCATTCAGGCGCGGGCCAAGGTCACGTCGACCACCTTCCGGCGGATAACGAGGACCGAGCTGTCCCCGCAGGACGAGACGAGCGCGCAGTTCTCCCGGCGGCGGCTGAACTGGTGGAGCCAGCAGACGACCGCGGTGCTCGGCGGTGTCCCGGCCTTCGCGGGGGGAGAGGTCGCACTGCAGGGTCTGGGCGGCAAGGAGTTCCGGCGCCGGACGGGCTGGCGCCTGCTCAGCTCCGGAAAGATCGTCGCCGGTGCGAAGTTCCCCGCCCGGGTCGGGATCTTCGACAGCGACGTCGAGTTCGAGTTCACCTTCGGCGCCCTCGCCAAGAAGAACGTGTCGACCCCGGCGACGGTGCAGTCCGAGATCACGATTCCCGAAGGGGACGGCTTCCGCTTCCCGGACTCCACCCTCCCGGCGGCCAGGATCACCGCGAACACCCACCCGGCGGAGCTGAACGCCCATCAGGCGGAGCTGGACGCCAAGTCGACGACGGGGACCGACGGCGACCCGAAACCCTCCCCGGTGCAGCCCAGCGGCTACCTCGTCGGACAGCCGTCCACGTCGAGCGAGGGTGTCCAGGCACCCGCCCGGGTGACGGACGAGCGCCGGATCAGCCCGAGCGACATCGTGCTGAGCATGGGCGCCGACGACCGGGTCGTCATGCGGGAGGTGACCCGCGACCTGCAGCCGCTGNTCGGCTACCGCTGGCGGCGAAACGAGAGGCGGCTGAACCGACGTTACGAGGGCGACCCGCTGCGGGCGAGGCTGTCGGAACTCTCCGGTGGGGAGGAGGTGACGACCAANGTCAGGGGTTTTCTCGTCTGGGGCAAGGTGGCCGTGCGGGCCGAAATCGGCAACCTGGCCTATCACGAGCCCGTGCCCGGCATCGAGATGGAGAGCGGGACCGAGACGTCGCATACCCTCGGCGGCAACATCGACTCCCGTAATCGGGACGTCGTGCTGTTCCCGGAGAAAGTGAAACTCGACGGCCCCCATCTGAATATCAACGCCACCGCCGCCTACAACCGGGACAAGTCGACCTCACATGCCGGTTTCGGCGGCGGACGTACCGTTGCCAAGGGCAAGACGGTGGAAGAAGGGGCGCATTTCAAGGGACCTGTCCGCTTCGTCGTGAGTTACGACCTGCGTCGCCTGGGCTTCCCGCTGCGCCGGGGGCCGCGGACGGTCACCATTCCCGACGCCTCGGTCATCTTTCCGATGCGTGACACCCGGACCGGGGCGGCCGGCCAGCCGCCGGTCGACCGGACCCCCGCCACCGCCTTCGCCCCGCCGTCGCGGATCCGGCAGACGCGCCGCCTCGGATCCTCCGACATCGTGCAGGACCTGCGCGGCCTGCCCGCCCTTCCCGGCGATCGCCTGCGGGGCATGGACGACATCCTGCGCCACGTCGACGGGGAGGGCCGCCGGGTGTTCGGGCACCGGTGGAACGCGGCGAAGAAAAGGATCGAGAAAGAGGTGCCCCTGGTCCGTCTGCAGTACGACCTGCGGTCCATGACCGCGGGCGATCCGATCGAGGTCGCGGTGCCCGGCNGCCGCGTCCTGATCACCGCGTCCCTGCCGGAATCCGCCGAGGATCTGCCGCACGTGGGCAACACCGGCCAGACCGAGTTCAACACCGGCGCCGAACAGAGCAGTGCCACCGCGACGACGGACGGGGTCACCGCCTACGGAATCTCCCGCAGTATCACCACCACGACGCAGATCTTCTACACCACGGACCCCGTCGGAGTGGTGCCGTTCAAGGGCCGATTCGGCGGAAACGTGATCGCCCAGGGGGGCAACGACGACATCATGACCCAGTCGATCATGTCGCGCGCGGCGATGACGACGAAGACGAAGAAGCCGGGCGCGGTTTTCGACGGTCAGCTCCTGCTCCACTTCCGCATGGAGCGCAACCCCTGGTACGGCAAGCCCAGGATCAGGATTCCCGATGCCCCCGCGCGGCTGCGTGTCCTGACGGACCAGACGGAGGCCGAGACGCTGCCGGCCCAGGACCGTCCGCAACCGGCCACACCAGCCGCCCCGATCCCACCGGCCGCGACTCCGGTTCCACCGGCGCGGATCTGGAGCGACCAGGCCGACCGTGGTCTGCGGGACACCGACGTCGTGCGAAGCCTGCCCGAGACCGCCGGTCTGCATCAGGCCCTCGACCTCGCGGGCCGGGAGCTGTTCGGAAAGCGGACGTGGCAGAAGATCGGTCCCGCCGTCCGGACGGCGTTCAGCAACCCGAACCTGACCGCCTCGCTGGCGGGGATGACGCGCGGCGAGCCCATCACCGTTCCGCGGCTGCTGAACAACGTGATCTCCCGATCGACCTCCGTCTCGGCCACCGCCCGGATCCTGCACCTACGTCACCTGCGAACCGACGAGGCCGCCGAGCTCAATCCGGTCAACGAGACCACCACCGCGGTGTCGCGGCGAGGGCAGTACTGGACGGCCGGCGGCCTGCAACCCCAGATCGGCTTCGTGGTCGGCGCTCCGGCGGCGGATGTGAGCGTCGATCTCATCGCGGGTCCGACCTACCGGACGAGGAACACCGACGTCGCCGGCTCGGCCGGGCGGGTGCTGGGCAACGGCAAGTTCCTGAGCCCCACGGCGAACTACGAGGGATTCGTCGAAATCTCCATCNCCCTCACCCATGGCAACACCACCCGCGTCGTCACCGGCGCCGTGCCGGTGGAGCTGGGCTTCCCGGTCGAGGAACTGTCGATCGACTTCGATCCGGGCACGGTCACCACCTTCGACCTTCCNGGGGACGAGGGCGCTTCCGTCCAGTGGTACGGGCCGCGGGACATGGACCTTCCGGAGCCCCGCGTCCCGGNGACGACGGCGCCTCCCGCAGCGCAGTCGGGGGACTCGTGGCGGGACGTCGGACTGGAGTTGGATCTCCCGGAGGGCCTGCGGGTTTTTGGAGCCGCGGATCTGAGGACGCACCAGCGCGCCGGCCTTGATCAGCTCGCCGAGCAGATTGCGGCGGAGGCGGCGCGGCGGGCCCTGGCGGGGGAGCCGGCCGTGGTGGTGCACCTGGAGGGTGGGGGCAGCGGTCGAGCGGTTGTTGCTGGCCGTGCGGTGCGGTCCGGGGGTTATCGTGCGCTGTCCGCCTGGCAGGTGCTGGCGCCGGTGCTGGCGCGGCGGCTGGAAGCGGTCGGTCTGCCGGCCGACGCGGTCGGCCACGAGACGCACACGCGAGGTGCCGGTCCCACCTCCGGGTCGACGCAGGCCGGCGGGTCGACGCAGGCCGGCGGGTCGACGCAGGCCGGCGGGGCGGCTGCTCCACGGCAGACGCGGGAGCAACGTCGGGAGCGTCGTCGGGTGTCGATCTGGCTGGCCGAGGACCCGACGGTCCGCCCGCCGGTCCTGCGCCCACCGGCCACCTCGGCGCCGCAGCCCGCGGCGCTGCTCCCAGAGCCGGCCGGCGACCGTGCGCAGGCGCCGGGCCGGTCGGGGTCCTTCGCGCGTGGCGAGCAGCCGGTCGTTCCCCGCCGGACCTCGTCGTTGCGACCTCCGCCGGCCGTCGCGCCCGCACCGCCGCCGCTGCCGCGCGGGCCGGAATCCGTCTCCCCGACGCCGCCGGCCTCCGGTACGCCGGGCTCCGGTACGCCGGGCTCCGGTACGCCGGGCTCCGGTACGCCGGCCGGCGACCGTGCGCAGGCACCGGGTCGGCCGGGGTCCTTCGCGCGTGGCGAGCAGCCGGTCGTTCCCCTCCGGGCCTCGTCGTCGCGACCGCAGGCCGCCGTGCCCGACGTCGCCCGCCGGACCTCGTCGTCGGGCTCTGCGCCGGCCGTCGCGCCTGCCGTTGCCCAGCGGACCCCGTCGTTGAGTCCTCCCCCGCCCGTCGGTCTCCCTTCGATCCTGGAGGTCCCGGAGGAGGACCTCGCGCCGCAGGAGGGCCTCCCGCCGCAGGATCCCCCGCCGCGCCAGCCGCCCTCGTCCAGCCCCCGACTGGCCGCGGATGTAGACGCGATCACCGTCGCTGCGCCGGTTGTGGTGACCGAGCCGGCTGTGGAGCCGGGTTCTGGACTCGCCGCGCCGTCGACCAGGTCGGTTGCGCCGTCTCGTCCGGTGGCTGAGGAACGGGATCTCCTGGAGATGGTGGGGGCGAGGTGGCCGGTCGGGTCGGCGCGTCGGGAGCCTGGCGAGGGCGAGATTCTGGCGGTGTATCGAGAGTTGCGGTCGCGGCTGCAGAACGAGCGGCAGGCGACGAGCACGCTGGCCGACCAGGTGATCGCGGTCCTGCGCGGTGAGCCGATCGGGCGGGTGCTCGGTGGGGCTGACCGAGTCGATCCCGCGGAGGAGCCGGAGGGGCCGGGGGAGCAGGGGGAGCCGTGGCGGGACATCCAGCTGGAGCTGGATATCCCGGAGGGCGTGCGGGTTTTCGGGCCTGCGGATCTGACGACGGACCAACGCAACCGCATTGGTCAACTCGCCGACGAGATTGCGGGGGAGGCGGCGCGGCGGGCCCGAGCGGGGGCGCCGGCGCTGGTGGTGCACCTGGAGGGTGGGGGCAGCGGCCGGGCGGTTGGCCTTGGTCGCGCGGCGCGTTCCGGGCAGTATCGTGCGCGGTCCGCCTGGCAGGTTCTGGCGCCGGTGCTGGCGCAGCGGCTGGCCGCGGTCGGCCTGCCGGCTGCGGCGGTTGGTTACGCGACGCATACGCGGGGCGCGGGGCTCACGTCCGCGCCGGCGCGTGCCGGCGAGCCCGACGCCCGACCTGGAGGGGACGACCAACGCGGGGAGCGCCGTCGGGTGGCGATCTGGCTGGCCGAGGATCCGACCGTCCGCCCGCCGGCGATTCGTCCGACGACCCTCCCGGCGCCGGAGCCGGCACGACCGGGGGCAGCCGACGAGATCACTGTCGCGAGACCGGCAGTGTCGTCCTCGGGCCCGCCGCAGGTACAGCCGCAAACGGTGAACCGGTCTCATGCCAATGCCGACTCCCAGGGCGAAAGGACCGAGGTATNGGACACGGCGCCCCGATCTGCAGTTGCACCATCGACGCCGGGTGTCGATCCGGTCGCGGTGGCCCCGGCGCCGAACGGTCAGCTCCGGCCGGCGGTGGACTCCGTTGAAGATCGCCGTACCGGCGGCNCAGCGGAACCCGCACCCGAACTTGGCGATGCCGCTCGGCCTGGTTCGGATTCGCCCAGCCTTCTCGATGAGGATTCTGAGGCAGGCACTCGTGATCCCGACGGGGCTGTACCCATCGAGAGGTCGGAGGAATTTGACGTCCAGTTCGATGCGGGACGTGGGCTGGTGGTCGCGGGAGGAATGGACGTACTTGCGGAAGGGCTGGTGGGCAGGCCGGATGTGACAACGGTTTTCCTGCCTCGGAGGGACGACGGTTCGCTGGGCGTCGCGCGGCGGGAGGGCGGTCACCTGGAGCCGCTGTCGTCGGACCTGTTGCAGATGATGCTGACCGCGGCGGGCTGGCGGGGTGGGCCCGTGCAGGTGTGGGCACCAGGTACACCGGCGGCGCGGCGGGCCGCTGTTGAGGGTGACGGCTCCGCCGACGGCGCCGCGGAGGTCAGTTCCGAGGACGGTTCCGTCGTGGATGCCTCCGCCGACGACGCCCCAGAGCCAGGAAGGCGTCAGCTACAGCTACAGCTGGAGTTGTTTGCCAGGGACCTGATGACGGAGTTCTGGGTACCCGAGGAGAGCGCCTCGCAGCACGTGGTCGACGGCCGGCTGACCGCGCAGGGTGATGGGCCGGGGAGCCCCTGGCATCTGGTGGGACCGGATGAGAGCCGACGCGGTGAACGCGGAGTGATCACGCCACCGGTGTGGCTGACTGTCGCGTCGGACGGTTCCCTGATACCCAGAAGGCGGCGACGCACGGTGGTTTTCCATCACGGCGCCGCGTCGTTGACGTTGCCCGACTATCTCCAACAACTGCCATTTCTCCGAGCCCTCGGAGAGGCAAATTCCGGGATTTTTGAGCTGGTTTATCCTGAAGAGGGTTTCGGGTTGGAGTTGGATGAACAGTTTTTCCGGAGGGATGTCGATGAATATGAGGAACCCCAGCACGTTCCCTCATTCACGAACTTCCTGCAGCAGGCGGGCTGGCGGGAACATCGCGGCGATATTCGACTGTGGACCGCAGGTGGGCCGCGGGAGTCGGCGGAGACGCTGCACCGCTTCTCCGAGCTCGCCCGCGCGGAGGTGTTGGTGCTCGATGGGGACAGCCACGGCGTGTTCCGCGACGGCGAGCTACGGGCGGTCGACCGCAACGGGCGGCCGAGCGAGTGGCGAATGCTCGGGCCGTTCGCGGACACGGTGTCGAGTAGATGGGAGTCGATCGATGGTGTGGCGCGGTTGCGGCCGGCCGACGCGGTGGTCCGGACCAATACCGGGCTGATCAACACGTCCAGCGCGGAGTACTGGTCCGCGGTGAACCGCGCCAATGGGAACGCGGGCCGGGACGACGTCTTTGAGGTGCGGGGCTTCGAGGTCCGGCGTAACGACAGCGGCAATGCCGAGTTTNTGATCCGACACCTGGACGGAACGTCCCATTTTCTGTCGCCCGTGCAGATGGCTGCCCATCTTGTTCGTCACGGCTGGCGCCGGGATCGGCAGCCACTGGTAGTCACCGAGAGCCTGGATCATGAGGAGAGCGAAGCCAACGGGGCGGAGTCGGTCGAGCTGCAGCGTCGGGCGGCGTGGACGTACGTGGGCCTGGCCGCCGGTGCGTTCGTCTTCGTGCCGGGGGCCGGCAGCGAGGTTGTGATCGAGGCCGGTGGCCATGCCGCGGTCGTCACGCGCCAGGGGCGGGCTGCCGGGGTGTGGGAGGCCCTGCACACACCGGCCGATCAGGCTGCGCCTCTGGTGACCGACCCGCTGGGGCGGTTGTGGCGGCCGGATGCTCCCGGGTGGCGGCAGCTGGCCGCCCCTGGGCTGGCAGCCCCCAACGTTGAGATGGTCCAACGGAACGCGGCGCAGTATGCGACCAGATCCCTGGGGTACCCGCCGGGTGTGTTCGTGCTTGATCTCCCCACGTTGCAGGACGGCCATCTCGGTGTGACATTCGGGGACGGCGGGGTGGCCCCGCTCGACGGGATATTGCTCGATGAGCTCCTCGCCGCCGCGCGGGCGAGGCGAGGCGAGCCGATCGCGATCATCGCGCTCTGGACAGTTCCACCCTCCACCGAATCGGGTTACCGGGCCTTCGTGGGTGACGTCGAGCGTCTCGTCGCAGCCTTCGGCAGACCGGTCGCTCATATCATCCGCGGGATGGACCCGTACCAGCATCGGGACGTGCCGGGTGGTCCTCCGGTGCGGCCGCCGTCAGGGCCGACGGTACATCGCCCGCAAGGCCCTCGACAGCTTGAAATGAGGATTTCCGCGCCGTCCGAGCTGCTTGCGAACGCCGAGGGTTCCACGCGACCGCTGCTGCCGAACTACCTGTCGATCAACGGCGACTCCCGGATCGTCGAGGACCGCGGGGATCGCGGCGTCCGGTCGTTCGAGAGCGACTCATTGCTCTTTGGTCAGCACAGCGATGAGCCGGAATCGCAGGCGGAGATAGCAGAATGGGTGCAGGCGCTGGCGGCCCTGCCGTTCTCCGCCGACCGGCCGCCGCTCGTGGTCGTCCACACGACCGCGAGCGGCGAGGTGTCGTGGCGGCCGGACCGGCGGGTGCCGGTCGAGGCCCGTGAGGTCAGGGACTTCCTGCGGGAGGTCGGAAGGTCTGGACGGGCACGTCGGCCGGATTCTCCGATCCGGCTGGTCTCTACCCGGATGGACCAGAACGAGGGTCCTCTTGAGGCGCTGGCCGCGGAAATCTCCGCCCTGATCGGGGGCCTGCCGGTATATGTCGGCCACAATGCCTCCTACAAGCGCGATCGGTCGGATATCGAGGCGCCGAGGTGGGTTCCCGTGATCGCGCCGGCCGGGTCCGCGCCCGACGTGGAGCGGGACACGGCGCCGTTGAGCCACGTCCAGGACAGCCTGACGGGGAGTCTGGTGCCCCTCCAGCGCAGTTTTCAGCCGCCGGAGTCCGATACATCGGAGTGGTATCTGGCCGGGGCGTCGATCGCCGATCTCCAGGTGGCGCCGTTGATCGACGAGCAGGGGATCTTCGGGGTCGATCTGTCCGGTCGATGGTCCGACGCACCGTCGCCCGGGCTCCTGCCCGAGGAGCTCGGCGCCCCACCTGCTCCGGCGCCGACCAGGCCGACGCGGCGTCCGGGCGGGTTTCTGGTAGTGGCCGAGGGCCAGCTGGATATCGTACAAGGGCAGCATTCGACAGTGGGCAAGGTACGGATTCCGCCCGAGCAGTTGGCCGCGATCGTGCTGGCCCACGCCCCGCGGGACTTCACCGGTGCGGTGTACCTGGGCGTCGGGGGCCTGGAGGAGCCGCCGGGTGCCCTGTCGCCCCGACCGCGCAGCACCAGTTTCTCCGCGCTGGTGCGCGGTGAGCTTGGTATGCCGGTGTATTCCACCCATCGGCGGGAGCCGGATCTCAACGGCGACGGAGACTGGCATGAGGCTCCCCCGCTGATCTGGGCACCGCTGATCGGAAGCTTCGGCGCGGAGGGTATGAACCTCTGGTCGACGGACTTCGGCACGTCCACCTCCGATCTGGTCAGCGAGCTGCGTCGGCAGGTCGACGAAGCGCGGGCTCACGGCGCATTCCCGGTCGTTGTCGCCAGCATGGCCGACGGCCGGCTGGCGCTGCGCGGTCCGCGTGGCCTCGAACCGGTCGCCCCGCGTCCCCTGGCCCGCCTGCTCCGGGCCGAGATGGAGCGGATCGGCGTTGGTCTCGATGCACCCATCTCCTTCATTCCGGTCGCGCCCGGTGAATCCCGATCGGCCACCTACGAGGCGCGAGTCAAGCGGTTCATCGACGAGGTGACCGAGCATCTGCTGGACATGCCGGCCGACCGGCCCGTTCAGTCCGCGGTAGAGGTTCCGCCGTATCAGGGGCCGGGGAATATCCTACGGCTGGGGTCTGCCGGGCACGGACGGGTGATGCCGGTGCCGTGGGGCATTCCGAATGATGAGGAGGGCCTGGTCGCTGCGGTTCTGCAGAGCGCGGCGGCACAGTATCCCCAGTCCGAGCTGGCCGAGTTGCATCGCCTGTTGGTGGCCGCGCCGGGGCCGGTGGCCGGTGCGATTCGCGCCGAACTCGCCGCCTTCTCCTCAAGNCTGCTCGTCGCCGATTCGGACTGGCCGCATGGACGGACGGGCGTCGATGTGGTGGTCGATCTCCTCAGTGACGGCGAGGTGGATCAACTGGTTGCCGGACAGGACCGGGACGGGCGACCGTTGCGGGATGTGGTGAGAGAGACCCTGTCGAACGCCCCGGACGATCCGATGTGGGACCAGGTGGAGGGGCTGGCAGAAGGATCGCCGCGGGAGCAGCGTCGCGTTCAGGCGACGGCGGCAGTGCGAAATCTGGCCCGGTCGCTGGGCCGGCTGCCGTCGGCGGCGGAGATGTTGGCGATGGTGGTGCGGAGGGATCGACGCTATGACGGCGGGCTGGCCGCGATGTTCGGTCCGCAGCTGCTTGCAGCCATGTTGGGCGTCCGGGTGGGCTGGGTTTCCGGGGCCGNCACAGCGGCAGACGGCTCGGCGGGGACGGNGTGGGNGTATCAGCATCCCGACCTGGACACCCCGCTGAGCCTTTACCACGCGGTGCAGCCCCTGGGACAGACGTCGACGGGTGCGCCCGTGCAATATCCGGCTCCGGGAGCACCGAAGGAGGAGGATGTTCTTCGTTCGGTGGACCGGGCCCGGCAGATTCTGCGGGATCGCCTGACCCGGTTGTCGGCTCCTCCGCCCTACACCCCTTCCGCGGAGTCGACCGGTCCCGTACCGCTCTCCGAATCTGTCCAGTCGGTTCAGCCGGTTCAGCCGGTTCAGCCGGCTCGGTCGGTTCAGCCGACGCAGCCGCCTCCAGGGGGAGTTTCGGGTGCCGGCGGCTGGCCGGAGCCGGTGGCTGGTCCGGTGGTGGCTGGTCCGGTGGTGGCTGACGTGCGGCGCGATGGTCGTGATTTCCAGGTTCTTCAGGTTCCCGGAAACGGGCTCTGCTATTTCACGTCGCTGATTNTGGGTGCCCGGGACCAGGCGCCTGATTCGCCGGTTGGCGCTATGGATGTGGCGGAGCTGAGAGACCACGTACTCGCCTGGCTCGCGGGGCCGGCCGGGGAGGGGACGCGGAACGGTCTGGACCAGCCGGACCAGGGAGGTGGGCCCGGGTCGGTGGCGCGGCACCTGGCCCGGGGTCTCGGGCTGACCGGGCTGCGATCTGTCCTGGGGTGGGCGGCCCCGGAGCGAGGGAGGAGTGAGCCGGTCTATCTTCTCGACGAACTGGTGGCGACGGTTACCCAGTCTCCGACCGGTGCCGAGTGGAATCGGCTCCTGAGAATGTCGCCGTTGCTGGCGGGGCTGGGGCGCCCGGGGGNGTTCGTCGGGATGCGGGNGAGTGATCTGGTCGCCCGCGCGATTCGGGATCCCGCCTGGTGGCATACGCCGTTCTTCGACCTGGTCCCGCAGATCGTTGCTCGAGCGNCCGACCTGGACGTGGTGGTCCTGACGACGAGGACGGGCCACCTGCCTCGAACCGATCATCTACATCAGTCGGCCGACGCCTCACGGGCGAGCGTGTACGTGCAGTACAACGGCGTGGATCACTATCAGGCCATGGTGAACGGTCCGGCGGTGGGGACCGGTACGCAGGCGGCCCGGGGCGGTGATCTGTCGGGTCCGGGAACGGCGGTGGCGATAGCGGGTCTCGCTGTTCGGGCTGATCCGGAACGTGGGGTGGTGGTCGCGGAGGGAATGGAGGAGCTGGCGGCCGGGTTGGTGCGCCAGCCGCACGTGACATCGATCTTCCTGCCGCGGGACGAATTCGGTTGGCTCACAGTTCTTCCGCGGGCGGAGGGTCGACCCAAGATGGTGACACCGGACGTGCTGCGGGAAATGCTGACGGCGGCCGGCTGGCGGGGTGGACCGGTGCAGGTGTGGGCGTCGGAGGAGTCGCCGAGGGGGTCGGCGAGATGGTGGGCCGACCTGGNGGACGCGAAGTCGCGGGCCGAGACGTTGCGGAAGCACGCGCAGCTTCTGGCCTCGGAACTGCGGACGGAGTTCTGGCTGCCGGAGGAGGGCGTCGAGCAGCGGGTGGTAGACGGCCGGCTGAGCGTGCAGTACTCGCTGGGGACCGGCTGGCACCCAGTGCAGCCGGAGACAGCCAAACGCCGCAGCGTGATAACGCCTCCTCTGTGGCTGTCTCCGGCGGCAGACGGCTCCCTGGAGCTGGGTGCGGTGTCGAGCNCGGTGGTGTGGGGCAGTGGGTTGGCCTCGGTGACGTTGGCGGAGTATCTGCATGACCTTCCTACCCNGCAGGCGATGGCACAGGTCCACGATGGGCCGTTCGAGCTGGTTCTACCGGCTCATGAGGGTGGCCTCGGAGTCGTGACCGGCGGCCGGCGGATGCCGTTCCGGGATGACGACGCGCGGCGTTGGTACCCGACCCCCACTTTGGCGCAGTATCTGACGACGGCGGGCTGGACGAAGGATCTTCGGAACTACGTGGACCTGCGGGTGTGGACAGGGGGCGGGCCGGGCCGGTCGGAGCAGGCGCTGGAGCAGTTCGCCGCCGCCGAGGGCGTCGAGGTGCTGGTCGTCAATCGGGGTAGTCGTGCCCAGTACGACCGAGCGGCCGGCCGGATGCTGGTGGTGAACGACCGGGGGCAGCCGACGCAGTGGCGGGCACTGGGGCCGCTGGCGCAGCGGGGACTGAGCAAGTGGGTCACCCACGACGGCAGGGTGCGGCTGCGTCCTGACGATGCGGTGGTCCGCACGAGCACGGGGCTGACCGGGACGAATTTCGGAAACTACCTGTCCACCGTCAGCCACAGCGGGGAACTCGCGGTTCGAGATGACGTCTACGAGCTGCGGGGAATCGAGGTCCAGTTCGATCAGGCCGGTGCGCCCTGGTTCGTGATCAGAAGACTGGACGCGAAGCTCCGTGCCCTGTCGCCGGAGCAACTGCCCGCCTATCTGGAGGGTCACGGGTGGCGGCCGGGCCAGCCTCTTGTGATCATTCCTCCTGGAATCGTCGACGATCGGCAAGCCGATGTGGAGCGGCAGATGTGGCAGCGGGTCGGCGCCGCGGCGGACGTCTTCGTGTTCGCGNCGCCCCGTGGAGTCGACGTCGAGTGGGCCGGTGACCATCGTGCCCTCGAGAGCGGCGACGAGCAGTGGGAGGTCCTGCACGCACCCGCAGATCGGCCGGTCCCGCTGGTGACCGACCCGGCCCGACGGTTGTGGGCGCCGGACGCCCCTGCCTGGCTGCAGATGACCGGCAACGGGCTGGCAGCGCCCACCGCCGAACTGGCGAAAAGAAACCGAGACCGATACGGGTTCGAAACGCAGGGCTACCCGCCCGGCGTCTTCGCGCTTGACCTTCCCCTGCAGTCGGACGGTCATCTCGGCGTGGCGTTGGGGGACGGCCGAGAGCGCTCCGTCGATGAGATCGGGGTGAACGCGCTTGTCGCCGCGGCCCACGCAGCCCAGCACGCGCCGATCGAGACGGTGGTCCTGTGGACGGGGCCGCCAACGGAGGACGACCAGTACCAGGCTTTCGTCCGTGACGCGGGCCGACTGGCCGCCGCCTTCGGTCGGCGGATCGTCTGGCCCCGTCGGGGCGTTCGTCTCCGGGCCGCCGATCTGCGCGCCTCGCTCGAGAGGTTGCTGCGCGCGGCCTCCCCCGAGGACCGCCGGGACGTCATCGAGGACCTCGAAGAGGACCTGGAAATGGTCTATCCACCCGACTCGCCGAACGGGACCGCGGACGAGCAGCAGGACGCCGTGAACCGTCCGGCCCCCTGACGGCGTGTCCTCGGCAGAGGGTCCGCCGCCACCGCGGTCACGGGAGCGAGGTGGCCCGGCGGGCACGGTTCACGGAGGCGGAGATGACCGAGACCCCGNCAGTCCNACTCCCGCCTCCTCCACCAGCGACGGCGCCGGCGGCGTTGGCCGGAGGCGAGCTGGGAAGCGAGGACGTCCCCGAGGTCGGTGAGGCGACGGTGACGCTCGGGGCGACCGTGATCAGTGTCGGGGATGACGCCNCCATGATCGACGCCTGNCACCGGGCGCTGCTCGGCCTCGCCGGCTACCTGCCGGACGAGCTGGTCACCGAGGCACGCACCTGGCTCGCCGCGGGCCGGCGGCTCGACCTCGCGCGGGCGGTCGCGTTCGCGGTGGCCGCCGGCCAGCTCAGCCTCGGGGGCGAGGAGATCCGGCTGGCCCGGGAGGAGCTGACCGCCGCCGGACAGGACGGCGCGGGCAACGGCGCGGGCGACGGCGACGGCGACGTGGTGGGAGTGCTCGACGCGCTACCGCTCGGCGAGCGGGTGCCGAGCGCCTGGCAGTTCCGCTCCGTCGGCGCGGACGAGCGGGGGCCGGCGGCGGTGCTGCCGCTCGACCTGACCGCCCCGGACGCGGCGGTCGTGCTGGACGCCGTCGAGGCGGCCGTCGTCGAGGCGGCCGGGGCGGAGCCGGGCGCCGTCGGCCTGTGGCGTTCCTGGCGGACTCCGGCCGCGGGGTCGTCGTGGCCGCCGCCGAAGCGGGTGTTCGTCGTCACGGCCGAGCCGCGGTCGGAGCCGGCGGCCGCCATGGCGGCGCGGCTACAGGCCGCGCTGCTGGCCGCCGGGGAACCGGCACCGCAGGTGGAGGTGTGCACGGCGGGCGAGGAACCGCCCCCTTACCAGCGTCTCGCGCAGATGTCGGGCGCCCTGCTGTGGGCGCGTGAACCGGCCGTCGAGGTGTCGGTGGCCCGGACGTTCGACGAGGTCGACCCGGTTGACGGCCCCAGCTTCGACCCGGACCGGCCGCGCATCGACGACCTGGGGCTTCGTGATGCCCTGCTCGGCTACCTGGATGNCGGCGTGCCGATCCTCGACACCTCCTCGTTGATGTCCGACGTCGTCGACCCGGCCCGCGGCGAGGTGGTGCCCATGACGTTTCGCACGGACGGCCGCTGGGTGTGGACCGACGCGACCAGCTACTACCTGGACGAGCACGGCCTCGCCCCGGACCCGGACCTGATGCGGCACGTGGCCGAGGCGCGAGGCCCGGCGCTTGACCCGTCGCTGCCGCTCGACGAGTCGCTGCCGCTCGACGGGTCGCTGCCGCTCGACGGTTCGCTGGAGGTCGGCGAGGTGGCTCTGCACCGGGTGCTCGCNCACCTGTTGAGCCCACGGCAGGAGGAGGACGCCGTGTGGGTCGTGCCGCAGATGGGGGTGGCGCTGCTGGACGAGGAGCCCCTCGCCGCCGTCGACGCGTCGTGACCTGCCCGAGCCCAAGGAGCCCGCGATGACCGCAGCCGTCCTGTCCGTCTCCGCCACGGACGCCGAGTGTGTGACAGCGATCGGGCGCGCGCTCGTCGCGGCCGGTCCCGGGGACACCGTGGCCGTCCGGCCGGGGGTGTACCGGGAGTCGCTCGTCTTCACCCGCGACGTGGTCCTGGTCGCGGAGGAGGGGCCGGGCAGCGTCGTGATCGAGGTGCCCACCGGATCGGCCCTGCTGTGTGCGGGCGGCGACATCCGGCTGCGGGACCTGACCGTGCGCGGGGGCGACGAGGAGCTGCCGCTGGTGCAGGCGGCGGGCGGGCGGCTGGGGCTGGACAACTGCCAGCTCGAGGCCACCGCGTCCGCGGCCCTCCATGTGCGCGGGGGACGGGTCGGGGTGCGCGCCGGCCGGATCGAGAACGCGCACGGTTCCGGGGTGGTGGTCGACGCCGGCGTCGCCGAGTTCACCGAGGTCGCCGTGGAGGCGACCGGCGGACCCGCGCTCGTGGTGGCGGGCGGCGCGGCGCCGACGTTCCGGCACTGCACCTTCGCGGGCCTGGACGGGTTCGGGGTCGTGGCGACCGGCACCGGGGCACCGCGGATCGAAGGCTCCCGGATCAGCTCGGCGAGCAGTGTCGCCGTCCTCGTGCAGCAGGAGAGCCGGGCACGGCTGGTCGACACCCAGATCGACGGCAGTCAGGTCGGCCTCTACGTCTCCGGCCGGGCCCAGCCCGTTCTGGAACGGTGCCGGCTGGGGAAGGTGACCGCACACGGCGTGATCACCGTGGAGCAGGCCGCGCCGTCCCTCGTCGAGTGCCTGATCGAGAACTCGGCCGGCCACGGGCTGCACGCCACCGGCCGGTCGGCCGCCGAGCTGCGGCACTGCGTCGTGCGGGCCAGCGGCGCGGCCGGGGTGGTCGCCGACGAGACGGCCCGGCCGGTCCTCGTCGGCGGGGAGCTCGCCGACTGCGGTGACGTGGGCGTCCTGCTGCTCGGCGAGTCGGCGGCCCGGCTGCGCGGCGTCCGCATCCACGGCAGCCCGATCGGGGTGTCGATCGAGGGCTCGGCCGCGCCGCTGCTCGGCGGGCTCGACCTCGGCGACGTCGCCTACGGGCTGNACGCCGCCGGTGGTGCCGGCCGGTTCGAGGACGGCCGCGTGCGTGGCGCCACCCGGGCCGGGGTGCGGTTGGCGGGGGCGGCCACGACCGAGCTGCACAACTCCACGCTGACGCAGTGCCGGATCGGCATCGAGATCACCGCGGCGGCGCGGCCCTCGATCGCCGGCGTCGAGGTCGACGGCGCGCGCGACGCCGGCATCCTGGTCCGCGACGCCGCCCACCCGAACCTGTCCCGCATCCGCGTGCACGGCACGGCCGGCCCGGGACTCGTGCTCGAACCCGGCACACGGGCAACGGTCTCCGACGCCGAACTCGTCGGCAACGCCGGGCCCGGCGTACTGGTGGAGACCAACCGGCCGGTCGTCATCCAGGGCGGCGTGATGCGCGGCAACGGCGGGGAAGCGGTGCGGACCGCGACGCCGACCACCGAGCTGCGCATCAGCGGCGTCGAGACCGGCCACAACAACATCGAGCTTCCCGCGCCGCCCCCGGCCCGCGTGGCCGACCCCGCGCCCCAGTCGCCGCATGACGCCTCGGATCGGGCCGCCGCCGACTGGTCGCCCGCGGACCCCGGCGCCGTCGATCGGGATGCCGACGCCGCCTCGCGCTGGGCACCGCAGCCGGCGGACCGGCCGCATTCCCCCGCGGGGGGTGACCCGACCCGGATGCCGGACCCCTCCCCGCCGTCCCGGACGGGAAACCCCGCGGGCTCACCGCCTCCCGCCGCACCGCCATCCGCCGCACCGGAGAAGGATCCGGGCGATCCGATCGCCGTCCAGCGGGAGCATTCCCGCCCCGACCCGGGTTCCGTCGGCGGCGGACCGTCCGCCGACCCGCCGGACGGGTCGAATCCGGTGACCGCGCTGCTGGCGGAGCTCGACGCGCTGGTCGGGCTGGAGGGGGTCAAACGGGAGGTGGCCACGCTCGTCGGGCTGCACCAGGTGGCCAAGCGGCGCCAGGAGGCCCGGCTGCACGCGCCGCCGATGTCACGGCACCTCGTCTTCGCCGGACCGCCGGGAACCGGCAAGACGACCATCGCCCGGCTGTTCGGCAAGATCCTGGCCGCCCTCGGGGTGTTGCCCGGCGGGCAGATGGTGGAGGTCGCCCGCGCGGACCTCGTCGCGGAGCATGTCGGCGGGACGGCGGTGAAGACCACCGCCAAGTTCGAGGCGGCGCTCGGCGGCGTGCTGTTCATCGACGAGGCCTACACCCTGTCGCCGGCGGACGGCGGCGGGCACGACTTCGGCCGGGAGTCCATCGACACGCTGGTGAAGCTGATGGAGGACCGGCGTGACGAACTCGTCGTGGTGGTCGCCGGGTACTCGCCGCAGATGCGCACCTTCCTCGCTGCCAACCCGGGCCTGGCCTCCCGGTTCTCCAAGACCATCGAGTTCGAGAGCTACTCCAGCACCGAGCTGGTCACCATCGTCGAGCGGCTGTGCCGCAAGCACCACTACGCCCTGGAGTACGAGACGCAGGAGGCCCTGCGCCNGCACTTCGACACCCTGCCGCGCACGGAGACCTTCGGCAACGCCCGGGCCGCCCGCCAGGTGTTCGAGGAGATGCTGGGCCGCCAGGCGTACCGGCTGGCCACCACCCCGGACGCCCCCGAGCTGGAGCTGGCCCGGCTGCTGCCGGAGGACCTGGCCGAGACCNCCGCTCGCGGCCGGGACGCGGCGGCGGGCCAGCGTCAGGTGGTCGACGCCCTGATGCAGCGGCTCGACGCGATGATCGGCCTGGACGAGGTCAAACGCGAGGTCGCCGACCTGGTCGACCTCATCGCCTCGGCCAAGGCCCGCGCGGAGGCCGGGCTGCCGGCGCCGTCGATGTCCCGCCACCTGGTCTTCGCCGGGCCACCCGGGACCGGCAAGACCACGGTGGCCCGGCTCTACGGCGAGCTGCTCGCCGCGATGGGCGTCCTGCGCACCGGGCAGATGGTGGAGGTGTCGCGCGCCGACCTGGTCGGGCAGTACGTCGGCCACACCGCGGTGAAGACGACGGAGGTCTTCAACAAGGCCCGTGGCGGCGTCCTGTTCATCGACGAGGCGTACGCCCTGTCGTCCTCGCGCGGCCAGGGCAACGACTTCGGCCGGGAGGNGATCGACACGTTGGTGAAGCTGATGGAGGATCACCGCGACGAGATCGTCGTCATCGCCGCCGGCTACACCGGCGACATGAAGCAGTTCCTGGCGAGCAACGCGGGGCTGGCGTCCCGGTTCAGCCATCAGATCCGGTTCGCCTCCTACTCGGCGGACGAGCTTGTGGCGATCTTCGAGAATCTCGCCCGCGCCGGCGGCTACGAGCCGCACGGCGGCACCCTGCAGGTCCTCCGGAAGCATTTCGACACGCTGCGCCGGGATGAGACGTTCGGCAACGGCCGTTACGCCCGCCAGCTTCTGGACAAGGCCATCACCCGGCAGGCGAGCCGGTTGCGCAAGATGCCCGATCCGACCGTGGACGACCTGCAGAACCTTCTCCCGGGCGACGTGACGGCGGCTCTCGCCCGCTGAGGAGTCCCGGGGACGTCGCCTGGATGTTCACCGGCCACGGTCAGATCCGGAGCGTGNAATGACCCAGTCGCCCCTGGAACACGGGTGGGAGGCCGTCGTCCGCTACCGGCCGTTCTGCCTCACCGTCACCCTCGGCGTGACCCCCCTGGACCTGGTGGAGCGGTACGGGGCCGATCCGACGACGGCCCGCCTCCTTGCCGTCGGCGAGACCTATGCCGTCATCCAGCCCGCCGACCGCTCCCTGCTCGCCAGTGGATCCCTCGGGGACTGGGCGTTCGGCCTCGAGACCATGGGGGTCGAAGGGCTGGATCAGGTCACCGGCCTCTAGTTGCGGGACCAGTGTTGAAAGTTCCCCCCGTTGCAGTCCTGGGTGTAGGCACGTNCCTGCCCGTTGCTGTCGAGGCACTCCCCGGTGGCGACGTTGGTGAACTGGTAACCGAACGAGTTGGTCGCGAAGCTCCAGGTCAGGCTCGCCTGACTGGCGCAGGCCGCGGTGTACACCGAGCCCTGGTACTTGGTGCCGTCCGACCCGATGTTCGACCTGGCCCCTTCGCACAGGCCCGTCGCGAGGTCCTTGAGCTGGTATCCGCCACTCGCCTGCACCAGCTTCCACCGCTGGTAGTCGCCGCCGTTGCAGCCCTTCGTGTAGGCCGCTCCGGAGGCGTCGCTGTCCAGGCACAGACTGGTCGACACGTTGACGAACGTCCAGGAGGTCTGCGGCCCCGGCGCCGGGACGGCGGTGACCCGTGGGGCCGGGGCCGGGGCGGGGGCTGCGGCGGGGGCAGGCGCGGGCGCCGCGGCCGGGGCCACTTTCGGAGCGGCTGCCGAAGGCGCCGGAGCTGGCCTGGCCGGGTTGGCCGGGAGCCGGCTGGCCTGACCCGCGGGAGTGACCGCGGCCGGTGGGACGCCTGCCGGAGCGGAGGTGGCCGCCGGAGTCGGCGGGTCGGAGGTGGCCGCCGTGCCACTGGTCAGGTCGATGGCCTCCGACGTCGCCGGCCCGGTCGGCGGTCCGGTCGGCGCAGCGGTGCGCTGTGGTGTCAGTGGGACGGCGGCGGAGGAGGCCAGGCTGGGGGAGTCCGAGTTGTCGACGCCCAGTGCCACCGCGGTGCCTCCCACCGCGAGAGCCACCAGGATGCCCACGGAGCCGATGAGGATCTGCCGTCGGCGCCGAGCGCGTGCTCGCCTCNCCGGGTCGGCCGTCTTGTCCCCGTCCTTGCCGCGTTCCTCGCGTTCCTTGTTTCGGCCCCGGCCCCGGCTCCGGAGGCGGCCCTGGCCGTCCTGGTTCTCGCCGTCCTGAACCCCGGGGCCGGCCGGCGGTCCGGTGCCGTCGTCCGCGCCGGCTGCGGGCTCACCGGTGTCGGTGCCGGGGGCGGTGCCCGCTGGGGGAGTTCCGTCCTGGTCGACCGCACTCACCGCCCCGACCGGCGGGCTGGCAGCGCCCTGCCCGTGATTGCCGGAGTCGGCGACGAGGGGGAGAGCCGCCGCGGCGGGGGAGGCCTGCCCGGCGGGGACGGGAGTGGTCGGCCCTGGGGGCGCCGGTGGCGGGAGGGCGGCGGGAGCCAGCAGCGCGGCGACCCCGGCCGCGCCGAGTGCCACGACGTGCTTGGGATGCGCGTCGACGACGGTGGGGCGCCCCGTCGCCGCCTCGATCATCCGGGCCACCAGCGGGATGCGTGAGGAGCCGCCGGCCAGCAGCACCGCCGACAGGTCGTCGGGCCTGACCTCGGCGGAGCTCAGTGCACGGTGCAGCGCCTCGACCGTGGACTCGATCGCAGGTCGGATCATCTCCTCGAACTGNGCCCGGCCGAGCTTGACGTCCTGACGGATTCCCGGCAGCAGCACCGGGATGACCGTGTCCTCGTCGGCGGACAGGGCCTCCTTGGCCAGGACACACTCCTGACGCAGCCGCGACAGCGCCACGGCGCTGTCGCGGTCGCGGGGATCGGCCGCGGTGACGGCGCCGTCGAGCTCCCGGTCGACGTGATGGAGGATCGCCTCGTCGAAGTCCGCGCCGCCCAGCCACTCGATGCCCTCCGGGTTNCCGAGGATCCGCGCCTGGCCCGCCTCCATCCGCAGCACCGCGGCGTCGAACGTGCCACCACCGAGGTCGTACACGGCGATGACGTCGCCGTCGGACAAGCGCCGGCCGGTGGCGTAGTAGGTCGCCGCGGCCACCGGCTCGGTCACGAGGGTAACGTCGACCAGCCCGGCCAGCCGCGGGACCTCGTCGAACTGCTCCATGCGGTAGGGCCCCCACACGGCCGGCCGGGTCAGGACGATCTGCTGCGGAGGTCCACCCTGCAGCCGGATCGCACTGCCGACCGCGTCGCGCAGCACTGCGGCCAGCAGCGCGGCCGGCGAGTACGGCGCGTCGCCGAGGAGTACCGGGGTCGGATCGCCCAGCCGGCGCTTGAACTCCCGTGCCGCCCGATCGGGTTCCCTCAGGGCGCGGCGGTCGGCCGCATCTCCGGTCAGCAGGTGCCCGTCGCGGCCGGCGTAGACGACCGTGGGGGCGACGATGCTGCGATTACCGAGGCTGACCATCTCCCTGCGGTCGGGCCAGCCGATCGCCACCGCGGTGAAGGTGGTCCCGAGATCGATGCCGAGGCCGTACGTCACCGGATCGGACTCCGCCGGGGTGAGNCGATCGATCGCATGGTTCCTCCCGAAATGTCTACCTCTAGCAAGCTACCTGGGGTATAGACCACGGTCTAGTACGTCCCCGGAACATCGGCCCCCGACTGGTCTCGTCGCGTCGAGGAATGGCTTCTGAGCTGGGCGGACCGGGCAGGTCACGGGGATGTTCCGCTCGACGGGAGCAGATGTCCTTCGGCGGCAACCGACAACGCCTTCTCCTACATTTCATCTGTCGGACATTCTCCGTCCGAGCCCTTTTTCGGTAAGGGGAGGCGGGGGTGGCATCCCGGTCCCGGCGGGGAAACACTCCCACCAAGGTGGGGCCGCCATGATCGTCTGCTGGCATGCCTGAACCGGGGACCGGTCTCGCGCCGTGCAGTGAGCATGCGAAGAGGACTGCGGTGAGCGGCACCATCGAGTTCGACTCGGCCAAGTACGATCAGTTGATCGGCCAGCTGGGTGGAACCCTGCAGGAGTTCACGGACGGCGCGGCCGGTCCGTTGCCGCTGACGGCCGACGTGCAGCTTCAACCGGCTGGTCAGACCTGGGCGCCGGCCGTCGACCTGGTCGGCGCCGGTACCTCGCTGTTCGGCATGATCAGTGAGACCAACGACTTCCTGGTCAACGGGGTGACCGACCTGCGCGCGGCCCTGGCTCAGGGACGATCGATCTTCAACGACACGGAGGACCTGGCCACCGTCACCGCGGAGCAGTTCGACCAGGCGGTGGGGCATCCACTGGGCACCNTGCGCTCACTGGGCACCGTGCGCAGCCGGCGCGAGGGTACCGAGCAGTTGTGAGTGAGCCGGGGACGCTGACCGACTTCGCCTCCGCGCTGGCGGCTGTCACGGGTGTCAAGGCGGATCTGNGGGGTGCCGCGTCTCCGGTCGGTGGCTGGATCACCTTCGGCACTCCCGGATGGTGGACCTACGGCCCCTTCGGCAGCCCGCTGTTCACCGTCGGCCTCAACATCCAGGCGTTGGCGGACTGGGGTTCCGCGGTGTCGACCCTGGACGGCATCGTCGACGAGCTGGCCGCCGGGACACTGGGTCTCATGGACGTCCGGCGGCTGTGGGACGCCGAGCAGACGGTGCGGCTGCACACCGACCATCTCGGTGCGGCCGGCGGCGACCTGACAAACGCCGCCCAGTTGTTCGGTGGCGGCGACGCACCGGCCGCCGGGACCGCGACGGGGGAGATCTTCACCAGTGTGAACGCCTTGGCCGAGGCTGTGTCCGCCTATCACGACTTACTGGCCGGTCCACCGACGATCGCCGACACGCTGCACACCGTGGGCGAGGCGCTGGCCACGTTCGGCCGGGGGATGGCTGACGCCTACCAGAAATCAGCGCTGCACAACGGGCCCGCCGACGGGATCAACNCTATCGCGGCCAACATGCAGAACTATCTTTTCGGTCAACCGGTGACGACGGCGACGGTGGCGCAGGTTCTCGCCGGTTACTCCTCGTCCGCCGTGGGTGGACTCCCGAGCGGGATGGCCGACTTCGGCGGCGATCTGGCCCAGCCCCCGGTGTGGAGCGCCGCCAGCACCGCCGTGACCACCTGGATCGACGGCGAACTCGACACGCTCGACGCGCGAGCCCGGGAACTCTCGACCACGCTGCAGGACGCCTATCAGACCGCGACGGAAAGGCTGAACAGCGTGGCGGGAACGAGCGGCCGGAAACAGTTCCGCCGGTCGGAGAAGCCCCAGGACGGCGAGCCCACCGAGGGCAGAGTCAATCCGCTGACGCCGGGCCTGCGCAGTCGATCGGTGGAGGCGTCGAACGAGGTGGTGCCCGGGCGGGCGGGGGAGCCGCTGACCCAGCGGGGTCGGGAGCCGGCGGGGGCGCTGTCGGGCATGGTGAGGCGCGGGCAGGACGCGACGCTCCAGGTGAGTCAGGGGCAGCCGCTGCCCGGGCCGGGTGACAGTCAGGGCCAGAACACCGAGGCGTCGGGAACGCCGACGCCCGCGGGAACGACGACGCCCGTAGCCGGTGAGGTGCGGGAGCGTTCGGACGTGTCGGATCCGTTGGCCGCGAGGACGCAGGAGCAGACCGAGCAGACCGAGCAGGTGGAGCGGAAGGTCGAGCCGTTGACCCCACGGGGTCGCGAGGCGGACGTTTCGGATCCGCCGGCCGCGCGGACGCAGGAGCAGACCGAGCAGGTGGAGCGGGGGGTCGAGCCGTTGACCCAACGGGGTCGTGAGCCGGTGGGGGCGCTGTCGGGCATGGTGAACGGTGGGCCGGACGCGACCCTCCAGGTGAGTCAGGGCCAGCCGCTGCCCGGGCCGGGTGACAGCCAGGGCCAGAACACCGAGGCGTCGGGGACGCCGACGCCCGCGGGAACGACGACCAGCCCGGTGTAGGCGCCACGGGCGTGGCGGTGGGTGCGGAGCCCGCGCGTTTGCCCACCCCGAAGCCCGGCGAGTCCGTTCCATGGGTGCCCTGTGCGGCCCACCTGTGAACCAGGCGGCCNGACAGGGCCGTGCTGCGGCCAACGGGCCCGCGCCGGTGGACCCGACGGCAAGCTGTTCCGGCAAGTCTGGAGGTACTGGTGACCCTGGAGGTACTGGTGACCGAGGCCCCGCCCAGCGTCGTGTCGGCGGGAGGCATCGACGGTGTCGCTTCCGACGCTCGTGACGAACGGATGGCCGACGCCTGGCATCGGGCGCTGCTCGGCCTCGCCGGCTTCCTGCCCGACGAGCTGATCAGCGCGGCGCGTTTCCGGCTGGCGCAGGGCCGGCGGTTCGACCTCGCCCAGGCGATCACGCTTGCCGTGGCCGCCGGCCGGCTCGACGTCGGCGGCGCCGAGATCGGGCTGGCCCGGGAGGAGTTCAGGGCCGCCGGGCAGGAGCAGGACGGGCGGCTGGGAGCGCTGGATACCCTGCCCATCGCCGAGCGTCCCCTGACCGCCTGGGAGTTCCGCTCCGGTGATCCCTACGCCGACGGGACGGCGACATCCCTGCCCGTCGATCTGACCGCCGGCGTGGGGCCGTCCGAGCTGGCCGACACCGAACAGGCGATTCTCGCGGCTGTCCTGGCCGAGCCGGACGCCGCCGGCCTGTGGCGGACCTGGCGGGTTCCGGCCGCGGGCGAGCCCTGGGCGCCGCCGAAGCGGGTCTTCGCCGTCACGATCGAGGCGGGTACGCGACACCCGGCCGAGGTGACCGCACGGCTGCAGACCGCGCTGGCCGCCGCCGGGGAGCCCGACCCGCAGGTCGAGGTGAGCGTCGTGGGTGCCGAAACGCCCTCCTACCAGACCCTCGCCCGCCTGTGCGGAGCCCTGCTCTGGTCGCGTGAACCGGCGCTCGGCGTGTCGGTCGCCCGGGTGTTCGACGCGGCCGACCCGGTCACCGGACCGCACTTCGCCCCGGACCGGCCCCGGATCACCAACGTGGCCGTTCGGGCCCGCCTGCTCGGCTACCTGGACAACGGCGTCGCCCTCTTCGGCGGCTCCTCGCCGATGCCGGACCTCCTCGACCCGGCCCGAGGGGACGTCGTGCCGGGCACGTTTCGCACGGACGGCAGGTGGGTGTGGACCGACGCCGTCGGCTACTACCTGCGCGAGTACGGCATCGCGCCGGAGCAGGGGTTCCGGTGGCACCTGGAGCACGGCGAACCCGCCGAGCGGATCGACGAGGTCGTCCTGCACCGCGTGCTGGCGGCCGTGNTGAGTCGGCGGCCGCAGGACGAGGGAGCGTCGATCGTCCCGCCGTCGGGCGAGTCCGTCGCCCGGACGCGTCGTGACCGTGGGGGACCTCGGCGCGGGTCCGGGCCTCGTGAGGACCCGACATGAAGCCGGCTACGCCATGAGCCTCGCCACCGGCTATCTCGTCGGTGCCGAACCCGCCACCGCCACCGCCACCGTGCCCGTGCCCGTGCCTGTCGCCGATGCCTGGCCCGACTGGGCTGACCGGTACGACGAGACCGAGGCCGTCGACCATCACCCGGGACCCGGCGCGGGGTCGGGTCCGGATCCGGTTCCCCTCGGTGCGGTTTCCGGCTGGCTGTTCCCCGAGACGAGCGTCGGATGGACCGCCGCGGGCCGGCCGGTGCCGCGGCTGGTGGCCTCGCCGTCACCGGCCCCGCGGGATCGCGCCGGACGGGCACGGGCAACGCCCCCGCAGGAGCCGACGGAACCGATCCTGGCGCGGCTGCTCGAGGGCACCCTCGCCACCGCCGCCGGTCGGTTCTTCGAGCCGGACCTGGCCGCTGCGACGCGGCTGCCGGTGGCCCCACCCGGGATGTTCACCGTTCACCTGGGCACCGGCCCGGCAGGCTTCCAGGTCAACGGTCGCCCCGTCCCGCCCGCACTGCTGGCCCGGCTGATCCGTGCCTGTCCCGAGTGGCGCGGCCGGCCGCTNCTGGTCCTGGCGCATCCGCAGCCGGCGCCGAACCGACTGGCCGCCCTGGCCCGTGCACTGCTCACCGGGGTCGGAGTTCCGGTGTACACCGCGGACGCCGGTGTCCTGCTGCTGCCGGGCGGGGCCATCACCGGAACGTCGTTCCGCCGATGGTCCGTGCCGGCCGATGGGCGAAACGAAGCGGAAGCGTCGACGGCCGTCGGCCCGTGGCTGCCGCACGAGGGGCTCGCGACGGCGCGCGCGGGCGAGCGCGCTGCACCGGTTCGCACGGCCGAACCGGCCGAACCCAGGCCGCTCCCCGTGCCGGCGATCGCGCCGGTGCCGCTACCTGCGGCGCTTGCCACGCCGGCTGCAGGGCAACCGTCCGCTCCAGGTCCGATTCCGCCTGTCGTCCGGCGCGCCCTTCCCACGGCGACGCCCTGGTCACCGCCGGTTCCCGCATCCCCATCCCCGCCCCCCGCTTCCCCGCCCCCCGCTTCCCCGCCCCCCGGGTCCGGTCTCCAGGGGCCCTCCGCTCCGGTCGAGCGGTCGCCGGCGCAGGCACCCTCGCAGGGCACGGATCCGGGGGCCGACGTGGGCGGCGGGGCGCGGCCCGGCTCGCGTCGGCATCGGCGGACGCCGCCCGCTGACACTCGCACCCGGCCCGCGGCGGCTCCGGTCCGCTCCGCGGTGGAATCCGCGGTCGAGGAGGCTCCAGGCCACGGCCGGGACTTGGCGGCGGCCCCCCACCACGTCCCCGGTAACGCGCCTCCTCTGCCCGACCCGACCGAGGCCACGGCCACCGACAGCTCCGCGGACGGGACCCACGAAGCGGCGCGCGTGCCCCGTCAGGTCGCCGGCGACGGCAGCTTCGAAGGGGCGCACGCCAAGGGCGACCGGTTCGGGAGCGACCGGTTCGGGAGCGGCCGGTTCGAGGGAGGCCGCTCCGGCTGGGACGCCGCCGGTGGCGGCTTCGGCGCGGACCGGGCTGACACCGGGCACCTCCTGCCCTGGCTCGCGGTGCTGCCGCGGGTGACGGTGGAGGACCGGGACCGGCTGCGGACGCTGCTCGGGTGGCGTTACGAGACGCACGCACGCGCCGTGATGGGCGCCCTTGCCCTGCAGCCGGGCCTGCGGGCGGGAGCCGGCGCGGACGACCTGCTGGCCGGGCTGGTCGCGGTCCGCGCCTATCTCTCGGCGGCGGGACGGCTCGACTCCGCCGGCCGGTCGGTGAACGCGGCGCTGCGCAGCGCCGAGCGGCGGCCGGACGACGACGGCCTGATCCTGCTGGCCCGCTGCGTCCAGGCCGGCCTCGGTCGGCTACCGGCCGTGGTGGGCCCGGTGTTCCGCCCGGCGGCTGCGAGCCCGGACGTGCTCTCGCGTCACCGGCCGGGGGACATGCTCGTCGAACCCGCCTTCCTCGAGGTGTCGACGGCCCCCTGGGAGCTGCCGGGACGCACCGTGGAGTACGTGATCTGGTCCTCGACGGCCCGCCGGACGACGTGGCTCGGTGCGGACGCGACGCCGGGCGGTTCGTCGTGCGAGGCCCTGTTCGTGGCCGGCACCCGGTTCGTCGTCCTCGCCGTCGACCGGGCGACCGAGGACGAGGACGGCCGCGCCGGAGCCGGCGAGGCCCCCACGCGGGTGCTGCTGCGCGAGGTGGTCGGTGGCCGGGTCGACGCCGCGCTGGCGCAGCGCGCGCTCGGGCGGCTGCGCGACGTGCTCGCCGACCGGCCTCCCGCCGCGAGCGGGGCGGGTGCGCCCGGCGGGCCGGACGGTGCGCTGCCCGAGCGACTGCGGTTCGCCCTCGGCGTCGGCGCCGGCGGCCGCGCCTTCGCGCCCGACGGCGCCCGCCTGGCCGACGCCCTGGGACCGGCCGCGACGACGTGACCCCGCCACCCGGCCCCGGCCACCCGGCCACCCGGCCACCCCGCCACCCCGCCCCAGGGAGCCTCGCGATGACCGCAGCCGTTCGGTCCGACCTCGCCGCGCCGGCCGAGGGTGCGGCGCAGATCGCCCGGGCGCTGGCCGTCGCCGATCCGGGCGGCACGGTGGCGCTGCGCCCGGGCTTGTACCGGGAGTCACTCGTCTTCACCCGGGACGTGACCCTGGTCGCGCGCGAGGGCCCGGGCAGCGTCGTGATCGAGGTACCGCCCGGGGGGACCCTGCTCGTCGCCGACGGGGACATCAGGCTGCGGGGGCTGGAGATCCGTGGCGGCGACGAGCGAGCGTCGCTGATCCGTGTTGTGGGTGGGCGGCTGCGGATGGACACCTGCGATCTGCGGGCGACCGCGGCGGTGGCGCTGCACCTGCGCGGCGGGCGGACCCGCGTGGTCGGGGGCCGGATCGGCAATCCCGCCGGCGCCGGGGTGGTGGTCTCCGCCGGCCTCGCCGAACTCGTCGGCGTCGCCCTGGCGGGCATCGGCGGTGCCGGTCTGACCGTGTCGGGCGGGGCGACGCCGATCCTGCGCGGCTGCGCGTTCACGGACGTCGAGGGCGTGGGTGTGCTGGCGGCCGGGACGGGAGCGGCGCTGCTGGACCGCTGTCGGATCAGTTCGCTGTCCAGCGCCGCGGTCCTCGCCCGGGCGGACTGCCGCCTGCGGATGGTCGGCTCGCTGGTGGACGGCGGTCAGGTCGGTCTCTATGTCGCCGACCGGGCCCGGCCGACCGTCGAGAACTGCCGGTTTCGCGACACCGCCGGTCCGGCGGTGGTCACCGTGGACCTGGCCGCGCCGAGCCTGGTCGCGTGCGTGGTCGACAGCCCCGCCGGCCACGGGCTGCACGTCTCGGGTCGGTCGGCGGCCGAGATCCAGCGCTGTGCGGTGCGTGGCAGCGCTGCGGCGGGGGTCGTCGTCGACGGTGACGCCCGCCCGACCCTCCTCGGCGGGGAGATCGTCGGCTGCGGTGACGTGGGGGTCCTCCTGCTCGGCGCCTCGACGGCCTGCTTGGACGGCGTCCGCGTGCACGGCAGCCCGCTCGGGGTGTCGGTCGAGGACGCCGCGGCGCCGCGGCTGGTCGGGCTCGACATCGGCGACGTCGACGTCGGCATCCAGGTGCGGGAGTCGGCGCATCCGCGGCTGTCCCGCAGCCGGGTACGCGGCACGGCGGGCGCCGCCCTGGTGCTCGGACCCGGTACCCGGGCCACGGTCACGGACACGGAGCTGGTGGGCGACCGCGGGCCCGGGGTTCTGGTCGAGACGGACCGGGCGGTCTCGATCGACGGCGGCGTGATCGGCGGCACCGGCGGCGAGGCGGTACGGCTGGCGACGCAGGCGTCGCGGTTGCGGATGCGTGGCGTCGCGACCCGCCGGGACGGCGTTCCCGGCACCATTGCAGGTCCGGGTCCGGGTCCGGGTCCGATGGCGATCCCGGCGGGCCGCACCGCGTCCCGTCCCTGACGCGCCCTACAGGACGGTCAGCTCCGCCTGCCGGCGCAGGGTCCGCAGTGCGTAGTGCACCCGGCTCTTCACCGTCCCCTCGGGGATGCCGAGGGCCGCCGCCGCCTGCGCGCAGGTGCGGTCGCGCAGGTAGACCTCGACGAGGGCGGCCCGGTGCTCGGGCCAGATCCGGCCCAGCGCCGCCTGCACGGTGGCGGCGACCAGCACCGATTCGGCGTGGTCCGGCTGGGCCTGGACCTCGGTGTGCTCGGGCTCCAGCTCGAGTTCGGTCAGCCGGGCCCGACGTCCCCGGTAGCCGTCGACGACGAGGTTGTGCGCCACCCGGCGCAGCCAGCCGTTGACCGAGCCGCGCTCGGGGGTCAACCGGTCGAGGTGGTGCCAGGCGCGCAGAAAGGTCTCCTGCACGACGTCCTCCGCCCGCCCGCGGTCGCCGCCGGTCAGCCGGGTCGCGTAGGCGAGCAGGGTCGTCCGGTGCAGGCGCACGAGCTCGTCGAAATGGTCATCCGCCGTCCGCGGTTCCACCGACACCGCAGGCCGTTCCACCGACATCGCAGGCGGTTCCACCGTGTTCGCAGGCGATTGCGTCATGCTACGACCGTCGCCGTTCGGCGCCGCGCCCGATACCAGGCGCTCCCTACGCCTGCGGGGGCGGACCCGATCCGGCCGGAGGGCTAGCCCTACCTCGGCGGGGCCGGATACCTCCTGCGGCGTAGGCGGGTACGCCGCAAGGAGGACGTCGGCGCCGCAAAGATCGCTCTGTGGGCCGTCGTTGCGACGTTGCCAGCGGATTAGGTTCGGCACTGCTGGACTTGGATCCCTAGAGATGGGCGATCAGCAATGATCGAGGTGCAAGGTCTCACCAAGCGCTACGGCGAAAAAGTCGCCGTGTCGGAGCTGAGTTTCACGGTCCGGCCGGGCATCGTCACCGGATTTCTCGGTCCGAACGGATCGGGAAAGTCCACGACGATGCGGATGATCGTGGGTCTGGACCAGCCGAGCGAGGGCAGCGTCCTGATCAACGGGCAGCGGTACCGGGATTTCCGGGCACCGCTGTGCGAGGTCGGTGCGTTGTTGGAGGCGCGGTCGGTGCACACCGGTCGGTCGGCCTACAACCACCTGCTGGCTCTCGCCCAGACCCACGGCATCCCGCGCCGCCGGGTCGCCGACGTCATCGAGCTCGTCGGGCTGGGCGGCGTGGCGCGCAAGCGGGCCGGGGGCTTCTCGCTGGGCATGGGGCAGCGGCTGGGCATCGCCGCGGCGCTGCTCGGGGATCCCGGGACGCTGATCCTCGACGAGCCGGTCAACGGTCTCGACCCGGAGGGCATCCGCTGGATCCGCACCCTGCTGCAGGATCTGGCCGCGCAGGGGCGCACGGTGCTGGTGTCGTCCCACCTGATGAGCGAGATGGCGCTCACCGCCGAGCATCTCGTCGTCATCGGGCAGGGCCGGCTGATCGCGGACATGTCCGTCGCGGACTTCGTCGCCGGCGCCTCCGAGAACGTGGTGCACGTCCGGTCGCCGCGCGCGCCGGAGCTGCGGGATCTGCTGCTGTCCGCGGACGTGACGATCCGCGCGGACGGCGCCGACGTGCTCGAGGTGTCGGGGCTGCCGAGCGATCGGATCGGCGAGGTCGCGGCCGCCGCCGGCATCGCACTGTCCGAGCTGACGCCGCGGCAGGCGTCGTTGGAGGAGGCGTTCATGGCGCTGACCCATGACGCCGTCGAGTACCACGGCGGCTCGGCGGCGGCGCTGCCGCACCAGCCGGGGGACGGGCCGGCGCAGGCGGCGGGCGGCGCCCGCCTGGAGACGCACGGGGCGGGAGCGAGATCATGACGACGGTGGCGGACGTGCGACNGGTGCGCGGCGAGCTGACGGCGCAGGCCNGCTACGGGGTCACCCAGCGCCGGGTCCTGCTGTCCGAGTGGACGAAGCTGCGGTCCCTGCGCTCGACCCTGTTCTCCCTGCTCGCGGCGATCGTCTTTGTGGTCGCCCTCGGCATCCTCATCTCGTGGGCGCAGGCCAGCCACTGGGATCAGGAGTCGCCGATCGACCGGCTCACCTTTGATCCGACGAACACGAGTCTGAGTGGCGTGTTCCTCGCNCAGCTCGCGATCGGCGTGCTCGGCGTGCTGATGTTCAGCGGGGAGTACGGCACGGGCATGATCCGCGCGACGATCACCGCGGTGCCCCACCGCCTGCCGGTGNTGTGGGCGAAGTCGATCGTGTTCGCGGTCGTCACGCTCGTGCTGATGACGGTCTCGTCGTTCGTCGCCTTCGTCGGCGGCCAGGCGATGCTGTCGTCGAAGCACATCGACACCACGCTCGGTCATCCGGGTGTCCTCACCGCCGTGTTCGGCGGCGGCCTCTATCTGACGGTCGTGGCCCTGCTGGGGGTCGCTCTCGGCGCGCTGGTCCGCAGCACCGCCGGCGGGATCGCCACCCTGTTCGGGGTGCTGCTGATCCTGCCGCTGATCGTCAACTTCCTGNCGTCGAGCTGGTCGAACAACATCGACCCGTACCTGCCCAGCAGCGCCGGCCAGGACATCTTCACCGTCGTGCGGGACTCCTCCTCGCTCGGGCCCTNGACCGNCTTCGGGCTGTTCTGCGGGTACGCGGCGGTGCTGCTGGCCGCCGCGGCGGTGGTCCTGCGGCGACGGGACGCCTAGCCTCGTGGCCTCCTCGGCGCGGGGCACCGGTCGGGGCATCCGGCGGGGCATCGGCCGGGCCCTCGGGCAGGGCATCGGTCGGGCCTTCGGGCGGGTCGTCGCGAGCGCCACCGCGAGCACAATGGAGCCCGTGGCCCTCGACGTGGCTGTCGACGATCTGCCCGGCCCGCGCAGCCCCGGTCGGCTGCTGCGGCTGCTCGCGGCGCATCCGACCGGGGTCGACGCGGCGATCGTGCTGCCGTGCGCGGCGCTGGCGCTGATCGCCGCGGTGCTGCATCCCGAGCGGCAGGCGCCGGGCCTGGTGTTCGCGGCCGTGCTGCTGGTTCCGCTGATCTGGCGGCGGTCGCGGCCGCTGGCGGTGTTCGCCCTGCTCGCCGCGATCGCCTTCGTCCAGTGGCTGCTCGACGTGACCTCGCCCGGCGACGCGGCGCTGCTCATCGCCCTCTACTCCGTCGCCGCGGCCCGGCCCCGCCGCTGGACGTTGCTCGCGGCCGGCGTCACCGAGCTCGGGGTGGTGCTGGCGGCGGTGCGCTGGGGCGGGCCGCCGGTGCGGGAGATGTTCAGCGCCTTCGTGTTCCTCACCGGCATGATGATCGCGGCCTGCGCGACCGGGGTGAACATCGGTGGGCGCCGCGCGCGGCTGGCCTACCTGGAGGACCGCGCGGCCCGCCTCGAACGCGAACGCGACCAGCAGAACCGCCTGGGTGCCGCGGCCGAACGGGCCCGCATCGCCCGCGAGATGCACGACGTCGTCGCCCACAATCTCTCCGTGATGATCGCCCTCGCGGACGGGGTGGCGTTCACCCTCGACACCGACCCCGCCGAGGCCGGCCGGGCGGTCCAGGCCGTGTCCGACACCGGCCGGGAGGCGCTCGGGGAGATGCGCNGGCTGCTCGGCATCCTGCGCGACGACGCGCAGCAGGACACCCGCGCGCCCCAGCCCGGTCTCGGTGACCTCGACCGACTGGTCGAGCAGGTCCGGGCGACCGGCCTGCCCGTCACCATGGAGATCAGCGGCGAGCCGCTCGTGCTGTCCGGCGGCGCCGCGCTCAGCGTCTACCGGCTCGTCCAGGAAGCCCTGACCAACACCCTCAAGCACGGCGGGCCCGCGGCGACGGCACAGGTCCGGCTGCGGTACGGCGCCGGCGCACTCGAGGTCGAAATCCTCGACGGCCCCGGCGGTTCTGGCGTGCCCGGCGGTTCTGGCGTGCCCGGCGGCTCCGGGGGGCAGGGGCTCGTCGGGATGCGGGAACGGGTGGCGGCCTTCGGCGGCATCGTGGTCGCCGGGCCGCGGCCGACGGGCGGCTGGCGCGTCCACGCGCGGCTGCCCGCCGATCCCGAGCCGGTCGCGTCCGCCGACGGCGCCGTGCCGGGCAACCCCGCCCAGCACGGTCCTGCCCAGCACGGTCCCGCCCAGCACGGTCCTGCCCAGCACGGTCCTGCCCAGCACGGCCCCGCCCAGCACAGCCCCGCCCTGGGCGGCGCGATGCTGGGCGGCCCCGTGCCGCGGCCGGTCGCGGCGCAGCGGGTGGCCTCGTGACCGTCTCGGTCCTGCTCGTGGACGACCAACCGCTGCTGCGCCTCGGCTTCCGGATGGTGCTGTCCTCGCAGCCCGATCTGACCGTCGCCGGGGAGGCGGGCGACGGCGCGGAGGCGATCCGGCTGACCGCCGAGCTCGCACCCGACGTCGTGCTCATGGATGTCCGGATGCCCGGAATGGACGGGATCGAGGCGACCCGTCAGATCATCGCCGCCGGCGGGACGGCCCGGATCCTCATCCTGACCACCTTCGATCTCGACCAGTACGCCTACGCGGCCCTGCGTTCGGGTGCCAGCGGCTTCCTGCTCAAGGACGTGCGTCCGGCGGACCTGCTGTCCGCGATCCGGGCGGTGGCGGTCGGCGACGCGGTGGTCGCGCCGAGCATCACCCGCCGGCTGCTCGACACCTTCGCCCATCGGCTGCCCGACCCGGACAGCCCGCGCGCTCCCGCCGATCCCCGCCTGGCCCGCCTCACCGACCGCGAGCTGGTCGTCCTGGGCGAGGTCGCGGCCGGACACTCCAACGCCGAGATCGCGGCGCACCTCGTGCTGTCGGAGGCCACCGTGAAGACCCATGTCGGCCGGATCCTCGCGAAGCTGGAACTGCGCGACCGCGTGCAGGCGGTCGTCTTCGCCTACGAGACGGGCCTCGTGCGCCCCTCCGACCGGCCACCCACCCAGCCGGGGACGACCTGAGCGGCGCCTGACCTGCCTGACCTGCCTGACCTGCCTGCCCTGGCAGCGGCTCCCTGCGCAGGCCGGCGCCGACCTCCGCTGCGGACGAGAACCCGCTGCGGTTAGGGTGATTAGAGGTGTTCGTCCTGATGTGAGGGGGCTGGCCGCGGTGACGGGAGCAGGCGAGCGGGACCCGGCGGGCGGGCGGTGGTGGCAGAGTCTCGTCGAGGAGCGCAGCCCGGTGGATCTCCGGACGGACCAGCCGCATTCAGCCCGGATGTACGACTACTACCTCGGCGGAAAGGACCACTTTCCCGCCGATCGGGAAGCCGCCGAGCAGGCCCTGATCGCGTCCCCGAACGTGGCCACCGCCGCCCGGACGAGCCGGGCTTTCATGACTNGGGTGGTGCGCTTCCTCGCCGGTGAGGTCGGGATCCGCCAGTTCCTCGACATCGGCACCGGCATCCCCACCTCGCCGAACCTGCACGAGACCGTCCAGAGCATCGCCCCGGACTCGCGGGTCGTCTACGCCGACAACGATCCGATCGTGCTCACGCACGCCCGTGCCCTGCTGGCCAGCAGCCCGCAGGGCGCCACCGCCTACCTCGACGNCGACCTGCGCGACCCCGAGCGCATCCTGGGCGCCCCCGAACTGCGCGACACCCTCGACCTGCGCCGGCCGGTCGCCCTGTCCCTAATGTCGATCTTCCACTTCATCCCCGACTCCGACGACCCGCACGGCCTGCTGCGCCAGCTGCTCGAGGCGCTGCCGTCGGGCAGCTACCTCGTCCTGAGTCACGGCACCGGTGACATCGATCCGGCGGTGGCGGCCGCGGCCGAGGCCTACCGGCGCCGCGGCATTCCCACCCGGCTGCGCAGCCTGGCCGAGGTCGAGAGCCTGTTCGCCGGGCTGGAGCTGGTCGAGCCCGGGGTGCAGCTGGTGCACCGCTGGCGTCCCGACGGCGCCATCCCGGCCGACCTGACCGACGCCCAGGTCAGCGCCTACGGCGGCGTCGCCCGCAAGGTGTAGTCGCGTCACGGCACGTGGAGGGGCCGGGGCCGGTACCCAGGGGAGCGGCCGGCGACCACGGTGACGCCCTCGCGGTCACCGTCCCCGCCGCCAGGCCTCCCGGGCCGCGCTCCGGGCGGCGTTGTCGGGGCGCCCCACGTCGTGGACGGCTCGGTCCCCGAGGGGCAGGGCCAGCCGGGTGCTGGTGGTCCAGCGCCGGGCCGCTCCGGTGCTGCCCTGGTAGCGAAGTCCGCCCTCGCTCCCGGNCCGCGGCGGCCGGGGACGAGGGCGGGCCGGATCCACCCCGATGCGCACCCGGACCGCCACCCGCTCGTCGGACTCCTGGCAGTCGACCGCGGCCACGACCTCCGAGCTGCCCATGCTGCCTGAGAGCCACAGCTCCCGACCGTCGCCCGTGACCAGGGCGTACTCGACCCGCTCGTCCCACGCGTGCCGGGCCGCCGGGTCAGGCGCCCGCGGGAGCCGGCCCCGGTGGGTCAGCAGGCGGTGTACCAGCCAGTCGGGTTCGGGGACCTCGGCGATCAGCATTCCGGCCGAGGTCGGTCCCGCCGAGGACGCTGCCGCCGAAGTCGATCCCGGCGAGGACGGTCCCGCCGAGGTCCAGGCGTCCTGGGGATCGGCGCCCGGCCGGTGGACGTCGAAGGACAGACCCCCGCGGAAGTCCCGGGCGACCCTGGCCCGGACGGTCACCAACAGCAGGTCGGCCGCCTCGCCCTGGTACGCCCGGTCGGCGTGGGACGGCCAGCCCTCCCACTCCGACCATGGACCCGGACCGGCGGGCCGATCCGCCAGGGAGCACAGCACGAATCGCACATCCCCGTCGCGGGGAGTGCTCGCCTCGGACCACGCTCGCCGCAGAGCATCACCGCGAGGAACGAACGACCAGGTCCGATACCACCGGAGAGGCCCGGTGACCACCGTCAACCGCCGACCGGCATCCATCGCGTCACCCACCGTCCGAGCAGCCCTGGACATCCACGTGATTTCGTCATACTAAATGAGGGGCACCGGAGGCCGGTGGGGCCGGCGAGCGCCCGATCGAGGCTCGACCGGCGTGNGAGCGGAGGCGACGACCGATGAGCACAAGCAGTCACGACAGGGACCCCTACGCGTTACGGGACAGGATTCTGGCGCTCGATCCCGTCGAGAATGCCCGGGAGATCGCCCATCTTTTTCACCGCGACTTCCAGCGGGCCCTGCTGCCGCAGATCGCGACCGGCTTCTTCGCGACGATCTCGCCGCCCCGGATGACCCGCATCCTGATTCGCACCGGTGAGCTGGAGTTCCGGAACCNCAAACGGCTGGTGGACCAGATGCTCATCCACCATGAGATGCTGACCCACGGATTCGTGCCGGGTCGGGGGCGCGACGCGCTGCGGCGGATGAACGAGATGCACCGCAAGTACGCGATCACCGCGGAGGACTTCACGGCCGTGTCGGTCGAGACCACCCTCGGCCAGCTCACGGCGGCCCGGGAGTACGGCTGGCGGGAGCTCACCGAGCACGAGGTGCGCGGCGTCGTCGAATTCGAGCGCGTGCAGGCCCTGCACATGAACATCCGGGACGTGCCCGCCACCGTCGCGGAGATGGTCGCCTTCCGCGACGACTACTTCGACCGGCAGGTGNGCTTCGCCCCGGCGAACCGGCGGCTCGCCGAATCCGCGCTCCGGCTGCTGGCGACCGTCGTGCCGGCGCACATCGCCCCGCGGGTGGAGAAGGTCCTGATGAGCCTGACCGATCCCCGCATCGTCGCGGCCCTGGGCTACGACTATCCCGACGCCGCCTACCGGGAACGGGTTCACCGCGCCACCCGCGAGCACGCGGCCCAGGACGCCACCGACAAGCGGGCGCCGAAGGTCGTCCTCGACCTGATCGCGAGCGTCTACCCCGACGGCTACGAGATCGACCGACTCGGCACACACCTACGCGCGGAGGAAGCCTCGGGACCTCGGGACCGCAACGCCCCGACGACCATGTGCCCCGTGTAGGTGCTGTGGCGGCATCTCTGCTGTGGCGGCGTCCGCTGCGGCGGCGTCTGTTTGGGGGGCGGCGCCCGGTCAGGGGGCGTCGTTGTGACGCAGGTAGGCGAGGACGGCGAGGACGCGGAGGTTGACCGCCGTGCCGCCGGCGCCCTGGCGTAGCTGGAGTTTGTCGTTGATCGTCCCCAGATGCTTCTCGACGGTGGCGACGCTGCAGGACAGCACCTCGGCCACGCCCCGGTTCGTCCGCCCCTCCACGACGAGGGCGAGCACCCGGCGTTCCTGCGGGGTGAGGCGGTCGAGCGGGTTGCGTCGGCGCCGCCGCGACATCAGCCGGTTGATGATCTCCGGGTCGATGACGATGTCGCCCTCGGACACCCGCCGCAGCGCGTCGACGAGGTTGGCGAGGCTGCCGACCTGTGTCTTGAGGAGGTACCCGACCGCCCGGGTGTCCGGCTGGAGGCTGAGCAGGCGCTCGGCGTAGACGACCTCGGCGTAGTGCGACAGCAGGAGCAGCCCGATGTCGGGGTGGGCGGCGCGGATGCGCTCGGCCGCTCGCAGGCCCTCGTCGGTGAAGTCCGGCGGCATGTGGATGTCGAGGATCACCACGTCGGGCCGAACCTCGTCGACGAGCCGGACGATCTCCGTCGGGGTGCCGGCGCTTGCGGCGACCTCGACGTCCCACTGCTCCAGGGCGCCCGTCAGGGCCTCGCGAAGCAGCCCCTCGTCCTCGCCGATGACTACACGCACGCATCCTCCTGGGGCTCGTCGGTCACGATGGTCCGCTGGTGGCCGCTGACGGGTTCGGCGGCGAGTGGCGCTGCACCGGGTGTTCNGGCACTGCGGTTGCGCCCCTGCGGGCCCGGCAGGGGAAGGCGGACGAGCAGCCGGGTGCCGCCGCCGGCCGGGCTGTGCAGGGTGACGGTGCCGTCGAGGGCGGCGACCCGGTCGTGCAGGTTGCGCAGGCCGTGTCCGCGCCCGGGGCGGGCACCGCCGCACCCGTCGTCGGTGATCCGCAACAGCAGTTCGCCGGGGTGGGGCTCGACCCGGATCGCGCAGTAGGTCGCGTCCGCGTGGCGCTGCACGTTCGCCAGCGCCTCGGCGAGGACGAAGTAGCAGGCGACCTCGATCTCCCGGTCCCAGCGGTCGGCGGGGATCGTCGCGGCGACGGGGAGCGGGGCCTGTTCGACGAGCGTCTCCACCGCCGGTCCCAGCCCCTGCTCGACGAGGATGCTGGGGTAGATGCCCTGCGCGAGGTCGCGCAGCTGGCCGATCGCGACTCCCAGCTCGCGGTGGGCCCGTTCGACCAGGCCGAACGCGCGACCTGCGGCGTCGGCCGCGGTGTGGTGCGACATGGCGTGCCGGGCGCCGTCCAGCAGGACGAGGATGGCGAGCAGCCGCTGCTGGGCGCCGTCGTGCAGGTCGCGTTGGATGCGGCGCCGCTCGTCGTAGGCGGCCTGCGCCAGCCGCAACCGGGACGCGCGGACCTGTTCGAGCTGGGCCTGCAGGCTGGCGTGGAGCTGCGCGTTGTCCAGCGCCAGGCCGGCGGCGGCGAGGACCGCCTCCATCAGCGGACCCTGGCCGGACAGCGCCGGGTCGTGGGTGACCATTGCCAGCTCCCGTCCGCGCCGGTGCACCCGGGTGTGGTGGCGCCCGTCGGTTGGCGATCCGATGGTCACCGGCCGCCCGGCGATGTCCACCCAGCCGGCGTCCCCGGGCAGCCGGTAGGCGAGCTCCAGGGTGTCGTCCGCGAGCACGCCGGCCATGGCATCCCGCAGGTGACGCGGGTTCGGGTCGGACTCCAGCTCGACGACCAGCCGCGCGACGCGNCCACGCGCGAAACGGACCCGCACTCGTCCGACGGCAAGCGCGACGGGGATGATCGCCGCCGCCAGCGAGGACAGCGCGATGAGCCCGAGCCGGAGCTGGTTCGGGCCGTTCAGCGCCGACGTGACGGCGCTGCCCGTCGCGAAGGCTCCGCCCAGCAGCGCCAGCCCCCAGATCGCACCGGTCATCCGCCGTTCGGGCCGGCTCGCCGCCGCCCACCGCTGGCCCAGGCGGACGAGCACGACGGCGGCCAGCAGGCAGAACGACAGGCTTGCGGCCCGGGCCACCGGCGTGTTCGGGTGCCCGCGATCCATCCAGGGGTAGCGGGCCCCGTCCACGGCGTAGTAGGCGATCTGGCTGCCGACGGACACCGCGTAGCAGCAGACGACCAGGCAGCGGTCGACCCGTCCGCGGACCCGCCCCGCGGGGAAGGACAGGGCCAGCTGGCCGAGGAAACCCGCGTACAGGTAGGCGAGCCAGAAACCGACCGCGAAGACCACCGGCTGCGGGCTGAAGCGCAGATCGCCGAGGTACATCGCGAGGCCGGACAGCATCATCAACCGCCCTGTCTGCGGGTCGAGTCGACGCCTGCGGGCCAGCAGGCCGCCCAGCACGAGGAACACGCCGCAGACCCGGCTCGGCAGACCGGCGGATCCCAGCGACCACGTGAGCGCCCCGGCAATCGGCAGGAACAGCACCGACAGCACCGACAGCACCACGTCGGCGGCGGCTGTCGTCACCGCGTCTCCTCCCCGCGCTGGCGCGCCGTCCACCGCGACCATGTCAGCCCTCGCCGGCTCTGCCACCCCGGATTCCCCTCCCAGCGGCTACCGGTTTTCCCTGCCCAAGGGGAGGGATCACCGGCGTGTCTCGCAGCGTTACCCGGCTGATTCTGACCGTGCCGGCGACGGGCGTCGGCACGAGAGGAAGGCGAATGCATGACCATCACTGACGGTGTTGCGCGGGCCGGCGCCCGGCGGTCGCTCGGCCTGGCCCTGGCGGTGCTGCTCGCCCTGCTCGGGGCTGTGGTCGCGGTCGCCCCGGCGGCGCGCGCGGATGTCAACCAGTGCTCGTCGAACGCGGGCGCGGCGCCCTGCCTGGTGCTCGGGTTCACCACCGGGGGCGATGATCTGCGCGGCGGCAACGACAACGTCGACGTCACCGTGTCGACGACGTTCCGGGGAGCGCGGACGTTCCGGACCGTCAACCAGGGTGCGAGCTGGTCCAACAACTCGTTCCATCAGGTCGGACTCGACCTGCGGGCGCTCTTCGGCGTCTCGCTGGATCCTTCCGAGATCACCGGGGTGACGCTCGGCACCACGTTCGGCGGCGGCATCGGCGGTGACAACTGGAACCTTGACAGTTTCAACGTGTCGTACCAGAAGGTGGCCCTGGACAACCGGATCACCATCTCGCACCTTTACGGCGGGGCGGGAAGCCCGCTGTTCCGGTTCACCCACGACGCCGCGGTGTTCCACGCCCGGATCGACGCGGTCGGCGACGGCGGCTTCGAGGAGCAGCCCGTCCGGGCCGTGTCCGCACCCTGGCGGACGGAGGGCCCCGACACCAAGGGCGTCGACCGGGGGCTCGGCCTGGCCCGCACCGGGCCGAACAACGCGTTCATCCGCACCGCCAGCCGGAGCTGGAACGCCCTCGCACAGGACATCCCGGTCCGGCCGAACACGAACTACGTGCTGCGGGGCTGGGTCCGGACCTCCGGCCACGGCGCGGGTNCCGACGTGAACACCGGATTCTTCGGGGTGCGGCTGTCGGGTGTCTGGCCGCCGGTCGAGCAGCAGTTCGGCCCGAGTCCCGCCGGCCAGTACCAGGAGATCGTGCGGCCGTTCAATCCAGGTGACCGGACCTCGGTCACGGTGTTCTGCGGATTCTGGGGACTGGGTACGGACGGCTGGATCCAGATGGACCAGATCTCCGTCCGTCCGGTGTCCTGACCGGCAACTCACCGCGGCCCAGCCCGTGACCGCGGCCCAGCCCGGCCGCCGGATCACACCATCGCCCGTCCCCGGTCCGACGAACGGGTCGTCGGACCGGGGACGGGCATCGCCGGCCCCGGGGTTTGCCGGCCCCGGGGTTTGCCGGCCCCGGGGTTTGCCGGCCCCGGGGTTCGCCGTCGGATCCCGGACGGCGAGGCTCTCAGCGACCGACCTGGACGCGGTCTCCCTCCGTCGCGTCGAGCGGCAGGTCTGCGCGTTGCGCCAGGCCGTCGGCCAGCGCCGCGAGGGTGGCGTACTTCCAGACGAAGTTGCCGGGCAGGGTGATGCCGAGGGCGGGTTCGAGGCGGGAGCGCAGTTCGAGCGCGAGCAGCGAGTCGAACCCGAGGGAACGCAGCGGCGTGTCCGGGTCGATGGAACTCGAACCCAGGCGCAGGACCGCCCGCAGATGGTCGGCGAGATAGGACTCGAACGTCTCCCGCCGGGCGAGCCCGGGCGCGGCCTCGCGGATCGCGGCGATGACGTCGGGGGTGTCGTCCGCGTGGGCGTCGCCGTTTCCGCCCGGACGTCCGCCGTGCTGTGCCTGACCGTCCGGCTGCCGGGCGTCGCCGTCCGCCTGCCGGGCGTCGGCCTCCCGGCCGTGGGACTGCGGGGCGTCGGTGTCGGCCTCGGCGCGGACGAGCCCCTGGAACAGCGAACCGTCCCGGGCGGCGGCGGGGATCCAGGTGGCGGGCGCGCCGGGCAGGACGGCCGCGTGGCGGCGGCGGTGCAGGAGGATCGTCTCCAGCGCGTGCAGGCCCTGCGCCGTCGAGATCGTGTCGTAGCCCCGGCCGGCGAAGTCGGTGGCGGCACCCACCTCGCCCCACGGGCCCCAGTTGATCGCCGTCGTCGCCAGTCCCTGTTCGGACCGCCAGTCGGCGAAGGAGTCGAGCCAGGAGTTCGCCGCGGCGTAGGCACCCTGACCCGGGTTGCCCAGCAGGGAGGACATCGACGAGTAGAGCACGAACCAGTCGAGCTGCCGGTCGGCGGTGGCCTCGTGCAGCCGCCAGGCGGCCTCCNCCTTCGGTCGCCAGACCCGGTCGACCTGCTCACCCGTGATGCCGGTGATCGCGGCGTCGGCGAGGACCATCGCGGAGTGGACGACCCCGCGCAGCGCCAGGCCGTCGGCGACGGCGGCGGCCACGAGGCGGTCGGCGGTCTGCGTCTCGGCCGCGTCGCCGAGCACCACCTGGACATCGGTGCCCGCAGCGGCGAGGCGGGCAAGGCGCTGCTCGACCTGCGAGGTGGGCGCCGAGCGGCCGTTGAGCACCAGCCGGCCGGCACCGCGGGAGGCCAGCCAGGCCGCGGTCTCCAGGCCGACCCCGCGCAGGCCGCCGGTGATGATGTAGGACCCGTCCGCCCGCACCGGCGGGCGGACGCCGCCGGGCAGTGCCGCGGTCGTCCGGCCCTCGGCGGGCACGGTGAGGACGACCTTGCCGATGTGGCGCGCCCCGGCCATGAACCGGAACGCCTCGGCGGCCTGCGCCAGCGGGTACGTCGTCACGGGCGGCGAGGTGAGCCGTCCGGCGTCGAAGGCCGCCGACACCTCGCGCAGGATCTCGGCGACGCGGTCGGGCCGGTTCCGGCACAGATCGATGATGTTGACGCTGGCCAGGGTGATGCTGTTGCGGAACGGCAGCAGTCCCAGCGGGTTGTCGGCGAGGATGTCGCGCAGCCCGAGCTCGACGAAGCGGCCGAAGGGCGCCAGGNAGTCCAGGCCGGCGCGGATGGCCTCGCCCGACAGCGAGTTGAGCACCACGTCGACGCCCCGCCCGCCGGTGGCGGCCCGGGTCTGCTCGGCGAAGTCGAGGCCGCGGGAGTCCATGACGTGGTCGATGCCCATGCCGCGCAGGTAGGCCCGCTTCTCCGGGCTGCCGGCCGTGGCCAGCACCTCGGCGCCGAGCATCCGGGCGACGGCGATCGCGGCGAGACCCGTGCCGCCGGTGCCGGCGTGGACCAGAACCCGTTCCCCGGCGCGCAGCCCCGCCAGGTCGTGCAGCGCGTACCAGGCGGTGAGGAAGGCGATGGGCATCCCGGCCGCGCGCACCGGGTCGACGCCGGCGGGAACCGGCATGGTGAACTCGGCCCCCGTCGTCAGGAACGTGCCGAACGCCCCGCCGCCGGTGAGATCGAGGGCGAGCACCTCCTGCCCGGGCGACGGCGACGTCACACCCGGGCCGACCGCGGTGACGACGCCGGCGCACTCGAAACCGATCGGGCCATGCGGCAGCGCGCCCAGGGCGATCAGGACATCCCGGAAGTTCATGCCCGCGGCCCGCACCTGCACCTCGACCTGCCCCGGCCCGGGAGTCCGCCGCGGCGCGGCGACCGGCTCCAGCTCGTCGAGGCTGCCGCTGCTCGGCGCCAGCAGCGCGAGTCCGTCCCGGCCGAACTCCAGCTCCACGCGGCCCGCCGCTCGGCGTTCGGCGGGAGTCGGCGGCGCCGGCACGATGCGGGCCACGAAGCGCACCCCGGCCCGCAGGGCGACCTCCTCGTCCGATCCGGCTGCCAGCAGCTCGTCGACGATCCCGGCCGCGTCATCCATCGACCCCGCGTCATCCGTCGACCCCGCGTCATCCGTCGACCCGGGGTCGGCGTCGATGTGCACGGTCCGCAGCTCGGGATGTTCCAGCGCCAGCACCCGCAGCAGGCCACGCACGCCCCCGGCGGCCAGCCCGGGTGCGCTGCCCGCGGCGAGCGTCTGCGCCCCACGGGTGAGCGTGACCAGCCGCGGCGGCGGCCCGGACAGCCCGGCCAGGGCCTGGACCACGCCCAGGAGCTGCCGGGTCCGGCGGCGGGCGGCGATCGGGGGCGCGGCCGCCCCGGCCTGTTCGGCCGTGCCGTCGGAAGCCGTGCCGTCCAGAGCCGTGCCGTCCAGAGGCGTGCCGTCGACAGGCGGGCCGTCGACAGGCGTGCCGTTGAAGGGCGGGGCGTCGAAGGCGACGAGGATGCGGTCGGGGCGGTCGGCGCCCTCGCACGCGTCGGCGAACGCCCTGCTCCAGGCTGCGTCGGAGCCCTGCGGCCCGGGCAGGAGGTCGGCCCGGGCCTGCGCCCCGGCGGCCCGCAGCGCTTCGGCCCACGCCTGGGCGCCGTCGGCGTCGCCCAGGACCAGCCACCGGGCGGGTGCGGCGCGTTCGCCGTCCGCCGGCACCGGGCGCGGCGCGGGCTGCCATTCCAGCCGGTACAGCCAGTCGTCCGCGACACGGTTCGGGCCGGCCGGGCCGGGCTGCGTTGCGGCCCCGGGCCGGACGTCCCGGTACAGGTACCGCAGACCCTCGATGCGCGCCACCGGCGTCCCGTCGGACGCCAGCAGATCCGCCTCGCCCTGCAACACGCCGACATCGGCGCGTTCCAGCCGCCCGTGACAGTAGCGTGCCGTCGCCGGATCCCCCAGGAGGCGGATCTCGGCGATCCCGGCGGGCAGGATCAGGCCCTCGACGCCGCCGTCGAGGACGGCGGGCAGGCAGGCCAGCAGCGCCTGCGCACAGGCGTCGAGGAGCACGGGGTGCACGCAGAGGGCGTGCGGGGTGGCGGTCGCGACGGGGGGCAGTGCCAGGGCCGACCAGACGCTGCGACCGTCGGCGGACAGGTGCAGACCGGTCAGGGCGGCGAAGGCCGGGCCGTGGTCGATCCCCCGAGCCAGCAGGTCGTCGTGGAGCCGGCGGACGTCGACCGGGCGGGAATGCGCCGCGGCGCGAGCGGCGAGGGAGCCGCCGGCAGGCGCCCACGGGCCGGTGGCAGGCGCCCGCGGGCCGGTGGTGGTGTCGTCGCGGCCGGGGGCGTCGGACGCGCGGGCCGGCTCGGGGGTCCGGTGCAGGGTCGCGACGCTGTGCCGGACCCAGTCGTCCTGCCCGCTCGTCCCGTCACCACGGCTGAAGATCTCACAGCGGGCCTGGTCCGAGCCCTGCGGCGTGACGGTGACCGTGAGAGCGGTGTGGGCGTCGAGGACGAGGAGATCCTCGAAGGCGATGTCGGTGACGCGCAGGTGTTGCGGCCCGGCGGCGAACGTGTGGCCGGCGGCGGTGAGCGCCAGCGCGCTGTAGGCGGCNCCTGGCAGGACCGCCCGGCCGTTGACGCGGTGGTCGGCGAGCCAGGGGACGGCCGAGGTCCCGACGTCGGCGTGCCAGAGGTGGCGCACCTGCCCGCCTGGAATCTCGGTGTGCGTTCCCGGCAGTGGCAGGCTCCCCGGCCGCGGCTGCCCGTCGGCCGTGGCGTCGGCCGTGGCGGTGTCCGCGGCGGACTCGGCCACCCAGTGGCGTCGGCGATCGAGGGTGAGCGGGGGGAGGTCGACGAGGGCGCCCGTCGGGTAGAGGGCGCTCCAGTCGACCGGGACGCCGACGCAGTGGGCGGCGGCGAGCTGCGTGCGGAAAACCTGCTGGCCGTCCTCGTCACGGCGCAGGGTGGGCAGGACGACGGGTTCGCGGCGGCTGTCGGCGAGCGTGTCGGTGATCGAGCGCGTCACCACCGGCTGCGGGGAGACCTCGATGAAGACCCGATGGCCGTCGGCGGCGGCCGCCCGCACCGCGGCGGCGAACCGGACGGGCCGGCGCAGGTTCGCCGCCCAGTAGTCGGCGTCGAACGCGGGAACGGCCCCGGGCTGCTCGGCGACGGTGGAGTAGAAGCGGATCCGGGGCGACACCGGTTCGAGCGGCGCGAGCTCGCGGGTGAGGTCGGGAAGCAGAGCGTCGACCTGCGGGCAGTGGGAGGCCACGTCGACGGCGATGCGATGGGTGGGGATCCCGCGTTCCGCCCAGCGGGCGACGAGCTCGTCGATCCGCTCGACGGCCCCGGCGACGACGGTGGAACCCGGCGCGGCCAGCACGGCGATCGACACCTCGCCGCCGCCCGTCGCCGCCAGTTCGGCGTCGACCTTGTCGGGGTCGAGGGCGACGGTGGCCATCGCGCCGGCACCGGCGATGCGGGTGAGCAGGCGGGAGCGTCGGCAGATGACCCGGGCGCCGTCGGCGGGGGTGAGAGCGCCCGCGACGACGGCGGCGGCGACCTCGCCCATCGAGTGGCCGATCACGCCGGCCGGGGTGACGCCGTGGGATCGCCACAGCGCCGCCAGGCCGAGCTGTAGCGCGAACAGCGCCGGCTGCACCCGGGCGCAGCCCGTCACCGCTTCGCCTGAGCGCAGCGCGTCGAGGACCGAGAACCCGGCCTCGGCGGCGATCAACGGCTCCACCTCGGCGATCGCGGCGGCGAACGCGGGCTCCGTGTCGAGCAGGTCACGGCCCATCCCGGCCCACTGCGAGCCCTGTCCGGAGAACACCCAGACGGTGTCCCGGCGGACCCCCGCCGGCGTGGTGCCGGTGACGGCGTTCGGGGTGAAACGGCCGGCCGCGACGGCGCGCAGGTCGCGGACCAGCGCGTCGCGGGAGGCCGTGACGATGCCGAGGCGGCCGCGGCCGGCGGTGCGGCGGCGGGCGAGGGTGTAGGCGACGTCGGGCAGGGCCGCGTTGCGCCCGGCTCCCTCCAGCCAGTCGGCGAGGCGGGTGGNGGCGGCGGGTAGCACCGCGGCCGATCCGGCCGGGACCACGACCACGTCGGGTCCCCGGTCCTCGGGCACGCCGGTCGTCGCCCGAACATCGGTCGTCGCCCGGACATCGGTCGTCGCCGGATCATCGGTTGCCCGCGGAACAGCGGTCCTCGCCGGATCGTCGGGGGCCTGCGCGAGCACGACGTGGGCGTTGGTGCCGGAGAACCCGAAGGACGACACGGCCGCGAGCCGGGTGGCCGCCCGGCCGGGCCAGGGCACGAGGTCGGTGGGCACGAAGAACCGCGAGTCGGCCGCGGCGATCGCCGGATTCCACTCCTGGAAGTGCAGGTTCGGCGGAATCTGACCGTGCTGCAGGCACAGCACCGCCTTCATCAGCCCGGTCACGCCGGCGGCCGGTTCGAGGTGGCCCACGTTCGTCTTCACCGAGCCCAGGGCGCAGGGGTCCGCGCCGGAGCCGTACACGCGGTCGAGCGCGGCGAACTCGATCGGATCCCCCACCGGGGTCCCGGTGCCGTGCGCCTCGACCAGCCCGACCTGCGCCGGGTCGACCCCGGCACCGCGCAGGGCGGCGAGGGCGACGTCGTGCTGGGCGATCTGCGACGGCACGGTCAACCCGTCGGTCCGGCCGTCCTGGTTGACCGCCGAGCCGCGGATCACCGCGAGGATCCGGTCGCCGTCGCGCCGGGCGTCCGCGAGCCGCCTGAGCACGACGACGCCGGCGCCCTCCCCGCGGACGAAGCCGTCGGCGGCCGCGTCGAACGCGTGGCAGCGGCCGGTGGGGGAGAGCATGCCCATGCGGACGAAGGACTTCGTCACCCGCGGCCACAGCATCAGCGTGACGCCGCCGNCCAGCGCCACGCTGCACTCACCCGCCCGCAGGCTCTGGCTGGCCAGGTGCACGGCGACCAGGGACGACGAGCAGGCGGTGTCGACCGTGAGGCAGGGGCCGTGCAGCCCCAGCAGGTAGGAGATCCGCCCGCCGGCGACGCACACCCCGTTGGTGAGCACGGAGCCCTCCAGCTCCTCGGGGCGTCCGGCGAGCCGCTCCATGTAGTCGGTGTAGCTCAGCCCGGTGAAGACGCCCGTGCTCGTGTCGGCCAGCCGCTCCGGGGGCATCCCGGCGTGGTCCAACGCCTCCCAGGCGACCTCCAGCAGCAGGCGGTGCTGGGGATCGAGCACGTCCGCCTCCCGGGACGACACCCCGAAGAAGTCCGCGTCGAAGCCGGCCACGTCGTCGAGGTAGCCGCCCCAGTTCGGCACGCTCCTGCCCGCGGCCGCCAGGACGGGGTCGAGCCACGCCCCCTCGTCCCACCGGCCGGCGGGCGGTGCGGCGACGGCGTCGCGGCCCTCGGCCAACAGGTCCCACAGGGCCGCGGGGGAGTCCGCGCCACCCGGCAGCCGGCACCCCATGCCCACGATGGCGATGTCCTCCCGGTCCGCGTCGGGATCCGCGTCGGGATCCACGCCGGGATCCACGCCGGGAGCCGCGCCGGTGCCCCGGGCGGGGGCGACGGTTCTGCCGCCGTGATCGGCCTGGTCGTGTGCGCTCATCGGTTCCTCCGCTGGGTGCCTGCGCGAGCCCGTCGCAGCGGGGCGGGGCAGGGCGTCGTAGGGGCTGGGGCTCGTCTGGGCTGGTCGTCCTGAGGCGGTGGACGCCGCGGTCATGCCGCGGTCATGCCGCGGTGATGCCGCAGTGAGACCGCCGGGAGGCCGCAGCGGTGTCCGCTCAGTGGGCGTCGGCCGCGGCGAGCAGGAGCACGCTCTTCGTCCCGCCGATCTGGTAGGTGAAGCTGAGCGCGTGGTCGAAGTCGAGCGGGCGGGGAGTCGTCCCGACGATGGGATCGAAGGTGAGGAAGTCGGCCGGCTGCTCGCAGTTCGCGGTGGGGCACACCGCGCCCTTCTCCATCATCAGCAGGGTCAGGGCCGCGCCGAGGGCACCGGACTNGGCGCCGCTGTGCCCGAAGCAGGCCTCCTGCGAGCTGAGCAGTACCGCCGGCACGGCGGGCCCGTACAGTTCACGGACCGCGTTCGCCTCCGTGGTCGTCACGTTCAGGTCGCCGTCGCTGCCCCCGTTGATGTAGGGGATCCGGTCGACGCCGACCCGGTCGCCCAGGCAGCGTCGCACCGCGGAGACCAGGGCGGCGCCGGAGTCGTCCAGCGACAGCGGGCTCGCCAGGCCGTCGCGGGTGGTGGCCTGGGCCAGGATCTGCCCGTAGATGTGCGCACCGCGGGCCTCGGCGTGCCGGCGGCTCTCCAGCACCACCGTCACCGAGCCCTCGCCGAAGTTCACGCAGTCCGCGCGGGTGTCGTACGGGCGCATCGGGCGGTCCATCGACGGCAGGGTCTGCGGCATCGTGGTCGCCTCCGGCGCGGCGCCGCGCTGCGCGGCGAACAGCAGCCGCTGCGCGTTGCGCATGATGTCCATGTTGAACGCGTCGACGCCGGTGACGATCGCGACCTCCACCTCACCGGCGGCGATCATGCGCAGGGCGTTGCCGAGCTGGACGGTCGACGACGAGCAGCCGCACGACACGGTGAAGCTCGGTCCGGTGGACCGGGCGAGGGACGCCTGCAGCAGCGCGACGTCGTAGGAGGTGATGCCGAGCTGCGCCCGGATGAACAGCGCCGTCGCCTCGTCGGCGGGGAGCTCCTCCGGATTCGCCTCGCGCAGGGCTAGATAGGGGTCGACGTTGTCGTCGAGGCCGCCGCGTCCGGTCAGGATCGCGGCGTCGGTGAGATCCCCCGCCCGGAAGTCCAGCTTTCCGTCCGCACAGGCCTCGACGAACGACACCAGCCCGAAACGGTGGGACGAGGTGAACTGGCGCGAGTACAGGGCGGGAAACTCGGGCAGTCGCGTTTCGAACGCGTCCGCCGTCAGCTTCACCCGGCCGTGGTAAATGCCGTCGCTGACCAGACAGGACCGTCCGTGTGCGGCGATGTCCCATACCTGTTCTGCGGTGAAAACGGGGTCGTCGCCACCGGGCAGGCAGAATCCCATTCCGGTCACCAGCACGTCCCGCGCGTCAGGTCCCGAGGTGTGCGCAGCTGATCNGATCATCATGGTCACCAATCCGTGGTCTCGACACCGTCCTGGCCACGATTGCCCGCTGAAGGTGACATGTCGTTATTTCGGTCGTATTGGTCCTCGGTGGCCGGTTCGGACTCCGGGTTATCCCCCAGCTCAGGCTCCGCTCCAGCGGTACAGGTGTCCCGGGCGTCCCGACCGGCCGTAGCGCTGCGTCCTGGTGGCCAGCCGCTGTCCGGTCAGGCGCTCCAGGTAGCGGCGGGCGGTCACCCTGGCCATGCCGAGTTCCTCGGCGACGTCGTCCGCGGAGACGGGGTTCTGCGCGGCCCGCAGGCAGGCGACGACCGCGTCGAGGGTCGCGGTGGACAGGCCCTTGGGCTGGTGGGCGGACCGGGCGGTGTCGGGCCGCAGCACGGCGAGGGCGGAGTCCACCTCGTGCTGGCCGACCGGTCCGGCGGGGTCGGCCGTGGTCTGCCGGTGAAACGCCGCGTACCGCTCCAGGCGTTGCCGGAAGGCGGCGAAGCTGAACGGCTTGACCAGGTACTGCACGACCCCGTAGGACACCGCCGCGCGTACCGTCGCCAGGTCCCGGGCCGAGGTGACGGCGATGATGTCGGCGGTGGCGCCGTGCGCACGCAGGGCACGGCAGACCTCCAGGCCGCTCATCCCGGGCAGGTAGAAGTCGAGGAGCAGCAGATCGGGCCGGTCGGCGAGGGCCACCCGCAACGCCTCCGTCCCGCTGCGGGCGACGCCGCACACGGTGAACCCCGGCACCCGCTCGACGTAGAGCCGGTGGGCGTCGGCCAGCAGCGGGTCGTCCTCGACGATCAGGGTGCGGATCGGCTCGTCCACCACGCCGTCACGCTCCCCGCCCCGGGCGGGTGGCGGGTCGCGCCGGCAGGCGCACGGTGAACACTGTCTCCCCGTCGCGCTCCACGGTCCTGCCGTCGCGCTCCACGGTCTCGCCGTCGTGCTCCACGGTCTTGCCATCGCGCTCCGCGGTCTCGCGGTCCCGCTTCACGGTCACGCTGCCGGCGTAGCGGCGGACCACCTGTCGCACGAGTGCGAGCCCGATCCCGCGGCCCGGCACCGGTCCCGCCGGGTCGGCCTTGGTCGTCCAGCCGAGCCGGAACGCGTCGTCTATCCGGTCGGGCGCCAGCCCCGGACCGGTGTCGGCGACCCGCACCACGCACGCCTCCCGGTCGGCCTGCACGGCGACGGTGACCCGCCGTGGCCGCCGGGCGGCCTGCCCGGCGGGGTCTGCGGCCAGCGCCGCGTCCACGGCGTTGTCGATCAGATTGCCGACGAGGGTGACGAGGTCGGCGGCGTCGATACCGAAGGACTCGAACCGGGTGTCCTCGGTGACGACGAGCTCCACGCCCCGCTCGTGGGCCTGCGCCACCTTGCCGAGCAGCAGCGCGGCGAGAACCGGCTCGTCGACGGCGGACAGGAGCTGGTCGGTGAGTCGCTGTGCGCCCGCGAGCCCGTCGGTGGCGAAGCTGACGGCCTGGGCGTAGCGCTGAAGCTGCACGAGGNTGACGACGGTGTGCATCCGGTTCGCGGCCTCATGCGCCTGGGCGCGCAGGGCGGCGGCGAACCCGCGGACCGCATCGAGTTCGCCGGTCAGCGCCCGCAGCTCGGTGGTGTCGCGCAAGGTCACGACGCAGCCGGTGGCTCGGTCGTGATGCTCGGTCGGCCGCTGGTTCACGGCGACCAGCCGGTCGCCGACGGGGAGCACGGCGTCGTCGACCAGGCGACCGGAACCGAACAGCCCGGCGACGGCCGGGTCCAGGCCGACCTCGTCGACCGAGCGCCCCTCGCCGCCGGCGGGCAGTCCCAGCAGGCGCCGGGCCTCGTCGTTGGCCAGCAGCAGGTGCCGGGAGCCGTCGATGATGAGCACGCCCTCCCGCACCGCGTGCAGCACGGTGTCATGGTGCTCGTACATGCGGGCGAGGTCCGCCGAGCCGAGGCCGTGGGTCTGCCGACGGACCCGCCTGCTCAGCAGCACCGCTCCACTCAGGGTCAGCACGACCACGGCGAAGCTGGCGCTGCCGACGACGACGAGCTGGCGGGTCACCGACTCGTCGATCGCCCGCAGGGTGATCCCGGCGGCGACCAGCCCGCGGACGGAACCGTCCGCGCCGAGCACCGGTACGACGNCCCGCACCGAGGGGCCGAGCGTGCCGGTGAAGGTCTCGGTCAACGCGTGCCCCCGCAGGGCCGGCTCGGTGTGGCCGATGAAGTGCTTCCCGATGAGTGCCGGATTGGGATGGGTGTAGCGCAGGCCCTGCACATTCATGACCACCAGGAAGTCGACGCCGCTACGCCGCCGGACCCGCTCCGCGATCGGTTGCAGCTCGGCGCTCGGATCGGGTGCGGCCAGTNCCGCCTCGACCCCGGGTGCCTCGGCGAAGGTCTCGGCCACGGCCAGGACGCGGTCGGTCGTGCTGCGGCTCGCCGCATGCCGGGCGATGAGGACCAGTGCCGTGCCCGCCGCGGCCGCCACGACCACCACCACGACCACCTGGAGGATCAACACCTGTCCGGCGATGCTTCGCCGTCCGAGCACCGCCGAAAGGGACCGGCTCGTCGGCGGGGGATTTCTGGCCGGTGAGCCGTCGCGGCTCCGGACGGCGTCGGGGCGGGGGCTTTCCACGGGGTGCGTCATCTGCCGCAAACCTCGGCCGCCACCCCCAGACCAGCGGCTCCGCTCACGCGAACCTGCCCTCGGAACACCGCTGCCGCGGTCTGCCGGCTGCGGGAGAAAGACGCCCCCCCGGCGCCGGAAGAAGAGCGAAGATCTTTCTGTGAACTGCGTTCATGGCTGCTCACAAGACTCTCGGCAATTCATGTGCCTAGCTAGGCTGATCTTTCTGGCGAGAAGCGATGCTGGTGTCGGCTGACGGTTTCGTCAAGTCTCGTCCGGTGGCCCTGTCACCTTCGGGTGAAGGCGCGGAGGTGGCCGCGCAGGTCAAAGGTCGAGGCAGGCCGCGTGCGCCCTCGCGCCGCCGAGCGGCGCCTCCCTGGGTGTGGGCGACGGCCCGGGGGCGCCGTCGGCGTGGTGACCCGGGATCGCGGGTTGCCGTCGCCTGCCCGTCAGCAGCCGCCTCGTCTTCCGGGCCCGCTCGTCTTCCGGGCCCGCTCGCCTTCCGGGGTCCGCTCGTCTTCCGGGCCCGCTCGGCGTTCCGGGCCCGCTCCCCGATCACGCCAGAGCGACACGGATCACATCACCACATACAGGTCCAAATCGGTCTCAGATTGCTGCGTCGGGCCGCCTGTCGACCCGATTGGTGTCGGAGCGTCATCGCTTGGCCCCGCGCCCGGCCCGCGCCCGGCCCTGCGCCCGGCCTGGGCGGGGCGGTGTGGCAGGTCGCCGGCGGGGTGACCCGGGGCGGGTTTCCCACCTCCCGCACTACACATCAACCCGGGTGGGGAGTGGAGTCCACTCGGCGACCCCGACTCTGGCAACACGTTGGTGATGTCGCTCAGTCGGCNCTCGGCCTGATAGGGATAGCGCGGATGGATCCGGGGTGCGCCCCGGTCTGATTGGCCTCTGTGTCTTCTCTGCTAGGCTTCCGTCGAAAGAAGTCGAAAGATCTTTTCGGAAGATTGACAGTATGCAAACTCTCGAGTGAGAGTGACAGCTACTAATCGCCGTTGACGCGCAGGTCTCGTGACGCTGTAGCGTGCGGTCGGCTTTGCGGCGGACGTTTCCCTGTGCTGCCGTGTTTCTGGATTCCAGGGCAGCTGAACGTCGTCGCCACGGGGGCTCGGACGGTATTCAACGACAATCGAGAGGTGGCTCATGCGGGTCTTGCGGACGAGGGTGGCCGTGGCCGTGATCGCGGCGGCGACGATGCTGGCGGCGTGCGGCGCCGGCGGATCCTCGGATGCCTCGCAAGCGAGCGGTACCTGTGCGCCGGGGGTGACTGACAGCTCCATCAAGGTGGGGCTGCTCTATCCCGACACCGGGGTGATGGGAACGCAGTTCTCGGGCTACCGGGCCGGCGTGAACGCCCGGCTCTCGGNGGAGAACNCCGCCGGCGGCGTCGACGGCCGCAGGATCGACTACGTCTGGGAGGACGACGAGTCCGATCCCCGGGGCAACCTGCAGGGCGCGCGGACCCTGGTGAGCGAGGGGGCATTCGCCGTCCTGGAGTACACCGCAGCCTCCCACGGCTCGGCCCAGTACCTCGATGACCAGCATGTTCCCGTCGTCGGGGTGGCCGACCAGCCGCTGTGGGGCGACCACGACAACATGTTCACCTACACCTTCGTCACCGACTCCGGGCGGAGCACGACGACGCTCGCCGACTTCGTGCGCCAGCAGGGCGGCACCAAGGCGGCACTGGTCGTCACCTACCTGACCNAGGCGTCCAAGCTGTANGCGGCGGGCGTCCGGCAGAGCCTGGNGAACGCGGGCATCCCGGTGATCCAGGACGACATCGACTCCACCAACGCCACGGATGTCGCCCGGAAGATCATCGATTCCGGCGCCGACACGGTCATCGCCGCCTCGCCGCTGGACCTCTACACCGGCGTGCTCGACGCGGCCATCAGCGCCGGGCATCCCATCAAGGTCGCCGTCTCGGCGGTCAGCTACGATCCGCGCCTGCTCGCGCCCTACGGCAAGAAGCTCGCCGGCAGCTACTCCCAGCTCACCTTCGCCGCACTGGAGCGGAACCTGCCCGCGCAGCGCCGGTTCCTGCAGGCGATGGCCGCCTACTCGCCCGAGATCCAGCCCGCCGGCCAGCAGAGCGCCATCGCCGGCTACATCAACGCGGACCTGTTCCTGCGCGGCCTGCGGACCCAGCATGGCTNCCCGACCCGGGAGTCGTTCATGACCGGTATGCGCTCGATCGCCGACTACGACGCCGACGGCATGATGGTGCAGAAGATCAACTTGGCCGCCGACCACGGGCAGCTCGACCGCTGCTCGGACTTCGTGCGCATCGCCCCGACCGGCGACCGCTTCGAGGTTGTCAACCCGCTGCCGCTGTGCGGGGAGCGCATCGGCGGCAACGGGTAGGGCGGCGGCGCTCAGTCCTCCACCGCGTGCAGCGCCGTCGCCGGGCAGCGCTCGACCGCCCGGCGCGCGGCGGCGACGCCGGCCGAATCGAGCGGGTCGACCTCGTCGACCAGCGGCGTCACGAGGCCGTCCTCGCCCTGGTCGAAGACCTCCGGCGCCGTCATCACACAGTTGCCGGCGCCGATGCACCGGTCCCGCTCGGCCACGATCCGCACGGCTGCACTCCTGTCTCGACGATCCTCATCCACCCGAAGCCGGCGCCGGCGCCGGCTGCGGCGCCGGCTCCGGCCGACGGCCGTCACCACGTGACGGGCAGCGCCTGCAGTCCGTGGATCACCGAGTAGGGCCGGAAGGCGATCTGCTCGTACGGCACGGCGAGCGCGNGGCCGGGAAAGCGTCGCAGCAGGGCAGGATAGGCGATCCGCAGCTCCAGGCGGGCCAGCGGCGCGCCGAGGCAGTGGTGCAGACCGTGACCNAACGCCACATGCCCGGNGGGCTCGCGGGTGATGTCGAGGCGGTCCGGATCGTCGACGAGGGCCGGGTCGCGGTTCGCCCCGGGCAGCGCGAGCACCACGTGCTCCCCGGCCGCGATGGTGCTCCCGGCGATGGTCACCTCCGTCGTCGCCGTGCGGGGAATGCCGGCGTGGACGATGGACAGCCAGCGCAGCAGCTCCTCGACGGCCGGTTCTACGCTGGCCGGGTCGTCGCGGACCCGGGCGAGCTGGTCGGGGTGGCGCAGCAGCGCCAGGGTGCCCAGCCCCAGCATGTTCGCGGTCGTCTCGTGGCCGGNGAGCAGTAGCAGGGAGGCGATGCCGACGAGCTCCTCGGCGCTGATGTCGTCACCGTGCTCGCGCACGAGCATGCCGAGGATGTCCTCGCCCGGATCGCGGCGCGCCCGCTCGACGAGGGTGGCCATGTACGCGCGGCTGGCCTGCTGCAGGGCGAGGCGGTGCTCGGGCGGGTGGGAGGCGTCGAGCTGGTCGACGGTGCGCCGCTGGAACTCGGCCCGGTCGGCGTACGGGACGCCGAGCANCTCGCAGATGACCAGGGACGGCACCGGCAGGGCGAACGTCGAGACCAGGTCCGCCGGANGCCCGGCCCGTTCGACGTCGTCGAGGGCCGCGGAGACGATGTCGACGATGCGCGGTTCGAGTGCCCGCATCCGGCGCATGGTGAATTCCGGTGTGAGCATCCGGCGCAGCCGGGTGTGCTCCGGCGGATCGTAGGCGAGGAGATTTCCCACCCGGGCCTGCGCGTACTCCTGTTCGGTCGGCCCGGCGGCATCGGGAGGCATGAGTGCGTGGCGATCCGCGGTGCTGAACCGCACCGAATCGGAAAGGACCTCCCAAACGTCGTCGTAACGGCTCACGAGATGCGCGGGCACGCCGAAGGGCGTCACCACCGGGCAGACGCCCACCGTGTCGCGGGCCGTACTGAGCTCGGAGATCGGATCGAACTGCGCGCGTCGCATGTGCAGTGGTATTTCCGATACTTCGGTCATCACCTCTCCGCCCTTCGTCGATCGCGCTGAACGTGACGCCGACGACGTTACCACCGAAGTGAAAGGTCACTATCACTTCGTCGGGGCGGGTCGGAGAAACCGATCTTCCCCGGTGCTTCGGGTGCCGAGAAGGGGCCCCGAACTGCGATGACCGCCGCGCGGGCGGCTGATAACCGTGAACCCGTCCGGTGGCACCTTGGTGGTAATTACGCTGGTGGCACTCACAGGTGTGGCACCCACGGCGGTGGCACTCGCGGCGGTGGTACCCACGGCGATGCCGTTCAGCGGCCGGGCGGGCGGTCTCCGAGGGCTGCCGTGATGGTGGCGCCCGCGGTAGCGCCGCCGGCGGCGTCCGGCGCCTGGATCCGCGCGATCTCGACCTGCCGCCGCCCGACCCCGGTGGACACCGCGGCGCGCACGGCCGTCGCGAAGACGGCGAGGCTGAAGCTCGCCACCAGCGCGAGGTCGACCCAGAACGGCAGGACGCCGCGCCCGGAGAACTGGCCCAGCCAGGACAGAACCGCCAGGCCACCGAGCCACGGGCCGATCCACCAGGCGGCGCGCCACTCCAGGTCCGCCCGCCGCCCGGCGGGCCGGGTCACCCGGTAACCACCGAACACCGCCAGCCCGACGGCGATCGCGGCGAACAGCGCCCGGTTGGTCCGCCAGCCGGCCCAGTAGATGACCAGGTTGGCCGCGGCGAAGCCGAGGGGAGCGAGGATCCGCGCGGCGGGCAGGCGGTACGGGCGGGGCCGCTCGGGGTCGGCGCGGCGCAGCACGGCCAGGCAGACGGGGGCGAAGCCGTACATGACGAACGTCGCCGAGCTGATCAGNCGGACCAGCTTCTGCCAGCTCGGAAAGGGCAGCAGCACCACCATGCCGAGCGCGGCGGCGAGCAGTACCGACACAATCGGCACCCCGCGCCGGTCGAGCCGNGCCAATGCCGCCGGCAGGCCCTGAGTGCGGGCCAGGGAATAGGACAGCCGCGCCGAGGTACCGAGATAGATCAGCGCGGTTCCCCCGGGGGAGACGACCGCGTCGATATAGAGCAGAATCGCCAGCCAGCCCAGGCCGAGACTGGTGGCAAGCGTCGCGAAGGGACCATAGTCGCCCGCGCCCAGCGGCCGGCTCCAGCCCGCGGCGAGCCGGCCCGGATCGACGGTGCCGAGAAAGGCGACCTGCAGCAGGAAATACAGCGCCGTGCCGGCCAGCGTCGCCACAATGATCGCCCGGGGAAGATCACGGTGTGGCCGTTTCGCCTCGGCGCCCATCTGCACGGCCTGCTCGAAACCCTGCAGTGAGAACACCNCCCCCGCGGGCAGCGCGGCAAAGACGCCCCTCGCGCCGAACGGGGCGAATCCGCCCCCCGCCTGGAAATTCGCCGGATGGAACGCGGTGGCTGTCAACGCGACGACGGTGACGACGGGAACGAGCACCTTCCACCCGACGGTGACGGTGGTGGTCCGGGCCAGCCAGCGCACGCCGAGCAGATTGACGGCGGTGAACACGAGCAGGGCGGCGGCGGCGAGGGCGAGACCGGCGCGGGTCAGGGTGCCGTCGTCGTCCACCAGCCCCGCAGACACGTGGTCGAGGTACGACAGCGCCGCGGTGATCTCCAGCGGAGCCAGGGCGACGGCGGGAATCCAGGCCACCCAGCCGGCGACGAACCCACCCAGCGGCCCGAGGACCAGCCGGGGATAGCGGGCCGTGCCGCCGGCGACCGGGTAGGCCGCGCCGAGTTCGGCGTAGACGAGGGCGAGCAGGGTGGCCAGCGCACCGGCGATCGCCCAGGAGACGACCGAGGCGGGCCCGGCTGCCTCGGCGGCGGTGAGCGCGCCGAGCAGCCAACCGGAACCGATGACGGAACCGAGCGAGATGAAGGTCAGGCCGGTCAGGCCGAGCTGGCGGTGCAACCCCGCGCCGCCGCCGTCCGCCTGCCCGCGTACCGTCTCCCCGCGCACCGCCTGCCCGCGCACCGTCTGCCCGCGCACCGTCTGCCTGCGCACCGTGCGGCTCCGTCCCGGCCGGTCTCGGCGGCGACTGCGCCGGCGGCGCCAAGACCTATCACAGGGCGGGCGTCGGATCCCGGAACGCGCGCCGCAGGTGCGCGAGCGCCTCGCGGACCGCCGGACCGTGCCCGCCGCGCCAGATCAGGGCGAGCCGGGCGGGCGCCTCGACGTCGTCGACGGTGCGGGCGGTGAGCCGGTCGGCGTAGTCCGCGGCCATCGAGGCGCTGAGGATCGCGACGCCGAGGCCGCGGGCGGCGAGGTCGGCGAGGGCGTCGGCGGCGCTGGCCTGCAGGGCGATCGGCGGTCGTCGGCGCTGCACGGCGCAGGCCTCGTCGAACACGGCACGCAGGCCTGTACCCGGCGGCATGCACACGATCGGGTAGGACTCGAGGTCGCGCAGCGTGACCCGGCGGCTCCGGGCCAGGGGATGGTCGGGCGGTACGGCCGCGACAATCCGCTCNCTGACGATGGTCAGNGACTCCAGTCCCTCGACGGTGGCCTCCGCGGTGNCGATGAGGGCGAGGTCGAGCGCGCCGGCGCGCACCTGGTCGGCGAGGCGGTCGGAGGAGTCCTCCAGCAGCGAGACCGTCACCCCGGGATGCGCCCGGTGGAAGGCGGCGAGGGCGTCGAACAGTGGCGTGATGGTGCAGCCGATGATCATGCCGAGGTCGAGCCGGCCGCGGATCAGACCAGTCACCTCGCCGACGGCCTGGCTCACCGCCCCGGCGGCGGCGAGGGCGGCGCGGGCGTGTTCGAGCGCGGCCTTGCCCGCGACGGTGAGCGTGACGGTGCGCGCCGAGCGGTCGAACAGCTCGGCGCCGAGCTCCCGTTCCAGCTGGCGGATCTGGGCGCTGACCCCGGACTGGCTGATGTGCACCCGCTCGGCCGCCCGGGTGAAGTTCTCCTCCTCCGCGACCGCGACGAAGTACTCCAACTGCCGCAACTCCATAACTGGCGATGCTAGTCATTGCCAGAGCGATCTGTGGAGCTTCTGCATCGATGGCGGCGCGCGGAGCGTCTCCTACCGGACTGCCGCCTCCAGCTCGTCGCGGCTGCCGTACACCCGCAGCGGGCCGCCTAGTTACCGGGCGCCACGCGTGATCCGGCTGCTGCGATGTGCGTAGGGCTGGGGTCGTCGAGCGGACGATCAGCGGGACGGCAGGCCGAGGTTCGCCAGCGCCTCCCGCAGCCGGTGCCGGCCGGACAGCGACTGCGGGCCGGCCAGCCGGGCCAGCACGCGCTCGCTCCACGTGCCGGGTAGCCCGTGCCGGGCGTTGTACGCGCCCAGCCGCTCGTCGTAGGCCGGGATGTGCGCGTCGGCCGCGGCGGCGTCATACCGCTCGTGGTGCAGGACGGCGCCCTGCGGCAGCCGCGGCTTGATGCCGGCGTGCTCGGCCGGGTCGGGGGTGCCGACCGCGAGCCCGAACGCCGCCGCCGCGTGCGGTGGCAGGCCAAGCTCGGCCGCGATCTGCTCGGGACGGTTGCGGACCGCCCCGACGAACACCGTGCCCAGGCCGAGCGACTCGGCCGCGACGACGGCGTTCTGGGCCGCGAGGGCGGCGTCGACGAAGCCGAGGATCGTCGATTCCAGATAGTCGGTGCCCTCCGGCACCCCGCCGGTTCCCGCGGCGTCGGCGAGCCGATGCACCCGGCTCAGGTCGGCGACCCAGATCAGAAACAGCGGTGCCTGGTCGATGAACCGCTGGTTGCCCGCCAGCGCCGCGAGCCGGGCCTTGCGCTGCGGATCCCGCACGGCAACCACGCTCCACGCCTGCAGGTTCGACGACGTCGACGCGGACTGGGCGGCCGCGACCAGCGCTGCCAGCTCGTCGTCGGTGACCGGCCGGGGCGTGAACCTGCGCACCGACCGGTGCGCGAGCTGCAGCGTCACGATCTCGCTGGTGACGTGAAGCGTCGCCGCCGGATCCGCGTACCGCGCGGTGATCGTCATGGGGGTCCTCTCGTGGTGGTCCGGGGAAGGCCGGCGACCCAGGGCTACCCGGCCGGGTGGTGGCGGTTGCCCTGGCGGAGGGCCGCGTCCAGCTCGTCGCGGGTGACGAGGGAGATCGCGCGGCCGTCCCGCAGGACGACGGCGGCGGGGTGGCGCGGGCCGAGCGCGAAGCGGCCTCGGAGATCGTCTGGCCGCCGCCGACGGCCGGGAGCGGGTCGACGAGGTGATCCAGCACCGGGCTGTCCGCAGGGATCCGGCCCGCGGTGATCGCCGCCCCGAGCGCGGCGGGTTCGACCCGGCCCAGGATCTCGGTGGCGGACAGTCCGTGCCGGCGCCAGGTGGGCCGCGGGGNTCGCCGGGTTGTCGTACTGGTTCGCCAGCCATGCGCCCGGAATCTCGTCCCGACGATCACCCGGTAACCTCGCTGCCGGCCGATGATCGCGAGGCCGATCCCGATGTTGCCGGACGTGGCCTCGACGATCGTCCCGCCCGGCCGGAGCAGCCCGTCGCGTTCGGCCTGGAGCACCATCGACAACGCGGCCCGGTCCTTCACGCTGCCCCCGATGTTGAGGAACTCCGCCTTCGCGTAGAGGGGGGTCGCGATGCCGCGGCCGAGCCGCGTGAGCCGGAACAGCGGAGTCTCGCCGATCGCGTCGAGGACCGACTCGTGGACTGTCATGACACGCGCGCGTCCGCACCGACGAGGATCTTCCGGAAGCGATCCGCCTCGCGCCCAGGCGCCGCGCCGCCTGTTCCACCGCCGTCAGCACCGCGGCCGACACCCCCCGGCCGCGGTGGGCGGGCTGGACGTACAGGCGCTTGAGTTCCAGGTCGGCACCCAGCCAGCGCAGCGCGGCATGCCCGACCGGGAGCCGGTCGACGGTGTAGGCGACACCGGTGTAGGCGACCGTCTCCGCCCCGACGGGCTGGCCGGACGCCGGCGGCCGGGTGNCCAGCCGGTCGGCGTAGCGCACCCGCATCTCCGCGACCATCGCGTTGCGCAGTATCATCGCCNCCGGGTCGTCCCAGTCGACGCTCTCAATATGGATCATCGATTCGGGTGCCACGCCTGCTCCAGATCGACGAGGGGCCGCACACCGGCCGCGCGAGGGGGATCGGTGTGTCCAGTATTCTCCACTTTCCCGGTCGGTAGAGGGGGAATGGTGGCGACCGTGACCAGGGCGGTCACCGGCCCGCGGCACCCAGGGCGGTCACCGGCCCGCGGCGGCGGTGCCGGCGTCGCTCCCGTGTCGGCGTCGCTCCCGTGTCGGCNCGGCGTCGCTCCCGTGTCGGCGTCGCTCCCGTGTCGGCTTCGTCCTATGGCTTCGGCAACTGTTGCTGTCTCGCCAGCGGCTGTGGGAACGTCGGTCCCGTGCGAGTGATGAGCAGGTGAGCGAGCATTCCGTCGCCCAGACCCTCGAGCAGGCGCTGCAGATCGTTCAGGTCGGCGAGGATGACTTCCAGTCGGTGAGCCTGGTCGACACGGGCGGCTACCCGCTCTACGGCGGCCAGATCCTCGCCCTGGCCCTGCGTGCGGCGGCGATGACGATCGAACCCGACCGCCGGCCGCACTCGCTGCACGGTTACTTCCTGCGGGCCGGGCGGCTCGACGCCCCGGTGACCCTGCACGTCGACCGCGATCGCGACGGCCGCTCCTTCTCGGCGCGCCGGGTCGTCGCCCTCCAGGACGACAAGGTGATCTTCTCGATGGTCACGTCGTTCACCCGGGGCACGGGTGACTTCGTCCTCGACGCGGCGCCGCGGCTGGGCCGCACCTACACCGAGCCGCCGGACAAGCACCGGATGCTCCTGCTCGACCTGTGCGAGTTCACCCCCCGCCGCCAGCAGGGTGACCGGTTCTTCTTCCCGGACCACGCCGAGATCCTCCCCGTCGGCCCGCTGTCGGACGACTGGCTGACCCACACCTGCGCCATCGCCTACATGTCCGACATCGGCACCGGCTTCGGCCAGCTCGCCGATCCCGGCATCGCCAGCACGGAATCCAGCGTCAGCCACTCGATCTGGTTCCACGCCCCGGCGCGGGCCGACGACGGGATGACCCTGGAGATGTGGCCCAGNAGCNCCGCCAGCGGGCTCGGGCTGTACTCGGGCTCGGTCCGGGACGCCGCGGGGAACCTGGTCCTCGCGATCGCCCAGGAACAGCTCATCCGCTCCCGCCGGCCGACCCCCGACGCGGCGGCCTAGGGCTTGCGGGCGACGGCGCCGTAGAAGCTGACCTGGGCGTCGGTGAGATCGGTCGGGGCCGCNCCGTCCGGGCGCCAGCGGTGCACGATCTGCAGGCCGGGATCGAGCAGCTCGAGGCCGTCGAAGAAGCGGGCGACCTCGGCCCGGGTCCGCGCCTGCGCGGGGATGCCACCGGCCCGGTAGGCGGCGGCGAGCCGTTCCATCCCTTCGTCGTGGTCGGCGGTGGCGTGGGTGAGGGTCAGGTAGCTGCCGGACGGCAGTTCCCGCAGCAGCCGACCCAGCAGGCCGCGCGGATCGTCGGCGTCCGGGATGAAGTGCATGATCGCGATCAGGGAGAGCGCGACCGGCCGGGTGAGATCGAGGGCCGCCCGCAGTTCCGGGGCGGCGAGGATGCTCGCGGGGTCGCGCAGGTCCACGTCGAGGTAGGCGGTCGTGCCCTGCGGGGTGCTGGTGAGCAGCGCGCGGGCGTGGGTGAGCACGATCGGATCGTTGTCGGCGTAGACGACCCGGGCGTCGGGCGCGACGGCCTGCGCGACCTCGTGCAGGTTCGGGCTGGTGGGAATGCCGGTGCCGATGTCGAGGAACTGGCGGACCCCCGCCTCGCCGGCCAGGTGCCGGGTCGTGCGGACCATGAAGGCCCGGTTGGCGTGGGATGCGACGCGGGCGTTCGGGAAGGCGGCGAGGGCCTGTTCGGCGGCCGCCCGGTCGGCGGGGAAGTTGTCCTTGCCGCCGAGGTAGTAGTCGTACATCCGCGCCGAGTGTGNCTGGTCGATCTTCAGGTCGACCGGGCGGCGCTCGCCTGCCAGGGTCGTCCACCATGTCGCGTCTCCCGAGCCCTCGACCCCGGACTCGAGCGGCTCTCCGCTGGTCACGCGCGACCATCTCCCTTACGTACCAGGCGATCCACGGCCATCACCCTAGTACGGACCGTTATGGCGGGATCGCTGGGCCGGGCGTCAGTCGACCCAGTCGGCGGGCCAGCGGATGTCCGCCGCGGTGAGGCGGGGCCGTTCGGTCGCGGGCCAGGGAGCGTCCAGGTCCTCCTCGACGAGGGCGAACAGCCCGTGGTCGAACGGTTCGCCGGGCGGCACAGCGGTCTGGACCAGCCGTTCTCGCCGTCCGGCGCGCTGGTGGGTCAGCGCGCGGTGGTGACAGTAGGGGTTGTTGCCGGGGCGACCGAAGACGGTGTGGGCGGTCCAGGTGCAGCCGCCGCGGCAGACCTCCGCGAAGGCNCAGCCGCGGCAGAAGCCCCACAGCTTCCCGGTCGCGGCCGGTGTGCCCGCCGTCAGGTTGATGCCGAGCTCGGGGGCGTCGCGGAGCAGGTCGGTGAGGCTGCGGTCGCGGATGTTCCCCCCGGCGTAGTCCCGCGTGGGCAGCGACGGGCAGCCCTTGATCGTGCCGTCCGACTCGATGCCGAGGGTGGACAGCCCGGCCTGGCAGCCGGTCCAGAAGGCCGCGCCCTCGGGGGAGCGCAGCAGCCGTTCGTAGGGGCCGTAGTAGCCGACGTTGTTCCCGGCGTGGATCCGGACACCGTCCTGGCGGGCACGCCGGGCGATCCGGGCGAGCACCGGGAACACCTCGAGCAGCTCGACGGGCTGGAGCAGCAGGTCGGCGTGGTCGGCCGCATTGCCCATCGGGACGGTGAGCTGCCACTGCCAGGCGACGGCACCCGCGGAGCGTAACCGCCGGTACAGCTCCGGGAGCTCCGGCGTGGTCAGGCGGTTGAGCTGCGTGTTGCAGGTCGCCTCGACCCCGGCCGACCGCAGGCGCTCCATCGTCAGGAAGCACGACTGCCACGAACCCGCCCGTCCGCGGAGTCGANCATGGGTTGCGGTCATGCCGTCCACGGACACCGAGCACTGGGTGACGCCCGCGGCCCGCAGACCGCGCGCCATCGCCGCGCTCAACCGGTAGCCGCCGGTCGTGACCGTGCAGCCCATCCCCCGGCGGGTGATCTCGGCGGCGATCGTCAGCCAGTCCCGGCGCAGGAACGCCTCCCCGCCGATGAGCGTGACCTCGTCCACTCCGACCGCGTCGAGCTGGGCCACCACGTCGAGGGCCTGCCCGGTGGACAGCTCCGCCGGGCGCCGGGCACCGGCGCGCGAGCCGCAGTGCCCGCACGCCAGGTTGCACGCCAGGGTCAGCTCCCACACGGCGTAGGTCCGCCGCCGTCCCCGCACCGCGTCCGGGTGGCTCCCGGACGGTGACCGGGCGGCCGGGGCTGCGGCGGCCCGACCCGCGGCGGCCCCGAACGGGCTCACCGCCGGAACAGCCGGCGCAGCCAGCCCCGCCCACGCCGAGCGGGGGGCCGACCTCCGTCGTCCCACGCCGGCAGCGGTGGACCGCCATAGACCGGCGTCGGCGCCGGCGGCGGGCCCTGCTGCCAGGGCGGCACGGAGGAGGGCCCGGCGGGCGGTGGCGGTGGGCCGGTGGGCAGCCAGCCGGCGGGCGCGATGAGCGTCTCGTCGCCGGTCTCCTCTCCGGCCTCCTCTCCGGCCTCCTCTCCGGCCTCCTCGGCAGCGAGCCGGGCGGCGATGTCGTCGGCGCGCCGCGGGCCGACCTGCGCGTCCCAGTCGGGACCGCGCGGCAGCCGGGGATCCGGCCGTTGCTCCGGTGATTCGCCCCTCGTCATCCCCCACCCCCGTTCCGGTCCATCATCGTCGATGGGGCGTTCGGCGCCTACGGACGGGTGGACATCCCCGCGAACCTTCGACAGCGCGGGGGTGGGGCCCGCACGGGCGATGCCGTCCGGACCCCGTGGACCACGCGGGGCTCAGTGGGCGGCGCTGAGCTGCGCGATCTCGTCGAGGGTGACGTCATAGATGACCTCGGTGGGGGTCAGCGGGATCGCGGTGGCCACCGCGCTGTCGGGGTAGACGTCGACGCGGGTGTACTCCCCGCCGACCATGCCGGTCAGCCGGTCGGCCGGGNCGAGGGTGCGGGCGCTGTAGGCGGTCGCGCCCGCCACCCAGACGGGTACCCCGCCGATCACCCCGGCGGAGGAGTGGTGGGCGTGGCCGGTCAGGACGATCCGGACGTCGGTGCCGGCCAGCACGTCGGCCAGGTTCGCGGGCTCCGCCAGCAGGTACTTGTTCACCATGGCGATCGGCGACGGCACGGGCGGGTGGTGCAGGGCGAGGACCGTTCCGCCGGGTGCGGGGGTGGCCAGCTCGTCGGCGAGCCAGCGCAGCTGAGCGGTGCCGAGGAAGCCGCCGTGCTCGCCCGGTTCGGTGGTGTCCAGGACGATGATCCGCAGGTCGTCGACCCAGTGGACGTAGTCGTAGGCCTCCTCCGTCGGCTCCGCGCCGAGCAGTCCCGCCCGGAACGGGCCCCGCGCGTCGTGGTTACCGACGGCGTAGAGGACCGGCGCGCCCAGCCGCTCGGCGACCGGTTCGACCAGGTCACGCAGGCGCTGGTAGGCGACGAGGTCCCCGCTGTCGGCGAGGTCGCCGGTCAGCAGCAGCGCGCCGACCTTCAGGGTGGACGCCTCGATCTGCTCGAGGGCGGTGCGCAGCCCGGCGTGGGAGTCGACCCTGCCGTGGAGCAGTTCGCCCTCGCGGACGATGTGGGTGTCGCTGAGCTGGATGAGGATGTGGCTGGGGGTGAAGTCGTTCGGGTCGAGAGAGCTGGACATGGGAGCCCCTAAAGATCGTGATGGTCGGAGGTGACGACGGCTGTCGGGTGCGGGGGAGCCAGGAGCGCGTCGACCAGGCGGTCCAGCGCGTGCGCGGTCGCGCCGTGCGCGAGCAGGTACGAGCGGGTGTCCCCGAAGCCGGCGCGGATGCGGTCCAGCGCGCGCAGGATGAGCTCCGGCGGGCTGGCCAGCATGGCCGGTGCGACCGCGGCGCCGTCCGCCGAGGTCCGGGCCGACATCCGCAGGACGGCNGCGGCGGCCTCGTCGCGTAGGAAGTGGGACGTCAGGGCGAAGTCCTCGGCGATGACCTCGACGGGCACCCCGGCGAGGTCGAGGACCAGGGCGATGACCAGGCCCGTGCGGTCCTTGCCGGCGCTGCAGTGCACGATCGCCGGCAGTGCGCCCGGCGCGGCGAGGGCGATGACCGCGGCGGTGAGGCGGCTGCCGCGCTGGTCGACGGCGAAGTCGAACACGCCGGCCAGATCGCCGTCGGCCCCCGCGGCCCGAACGGCCGCCATGCCGGCGGCGGCGCCGACGGCCACCGACTCGCCCGCGCCGCCTCCGGTGCCGCCGCCGCCGTTGCCGTCGCCGCCGCCGGCACCGGCACCGGCACCGTTACGGTCGGCCGCCTGGCCCACGGCGGCCTGCGCCGCGGCGGGCAGGGTGAAGATCGGTACCCGGCGGTGGGTGGCGGGCAGCCGGCCGAGGGCGTCCGGGTCGTGCTCGACCTCGGCGTCCTCGCGCAGGTCGACGACGGTACGCAGGCCGATCTGGGCGAGCACCGCCCGGCCGCGCCCGTCGAGGCCACGCAGGGCGCCGGAGCGCAGCAGCGTGCGCCACCGCACCGTCCGGCCGTCGGCCGTCGGGTAACCACCGACGTCACGCAGGTTGATCGTGCCGGGCAGCGGCAGGCTCCGTCGAGCCGGCGGCGCCGCGATCACCTCCGCGATCACCTCCGCGTCGGGGGAGGCGGGGGCGTCGGGGGCGGCGGGGGTGGATGGTGCCTGGGTGGTCACCGGGTTCACCGGGCCGGCATGAGGTCGGAGGCCTGCTTCTGGGCGCTGGCCAGGGTGGCGGCGGGGTCCTTGCCGCTGAACACGGCGCCCTCGACCGCTGTCATCATCGTGTCCTGGATCTGCAGGTAGTTGTCGCCGGGGAAGGCCGCCCACGGCTGCAGTCGGGTGAGCTGGTCGAGGTTGGGCCGGATGAGGGGGTTCGCCTTCGCCCACGCCTGCAGGCCGTTCGGGTCGTCGATGAGCCCGGTGCGCAGCGGCAGGTAGCCGATCTTCGAGGAGATCTGGGTGTAGGCGTNGTCGCTGGTGAGGAACTTGATCAGTTCCCAGGCGGCGCGCTGCTTGGCCGGGTCCTTGCTGAAGATGGCCAGGNCCGAGCCCGAGTTGGTGGGGACGACGGGCTTCGAGCCGAAGCCCGGTTCACCCGTGGCGCCGAGTTCCCAGTTGTTCGCCTTGGCGCCCGCCATCAGGGCGGCCTGCACGGCGCTGCTCTCGACCATCATGCCGAGCTGGCCGCTGCTGAACGCCTTGAGCGCCTGCTGCTGGTCGAGGTTGGGCATCGCCCCGCTGCGGACGAGGTCCTGCGACATCGCGACGGTCTCCACGGCGGGCGCGTCGGCGAAGGTCAGCCTGCTCGCGTCCGGCNCCATCACCCGGCCGCCGTTGGAGAGCACCATCGACTGCCAGCACCAGTCCACCGTCTGCTTGGTCAGGCAGTTGACCTCGACGCCTTCCTTGCCGGTCCTCGCCTTGATGGCCAGCGCCGCGGCCCTGACGTCCGCCCAGGTCTTCGGCGGGTTCGCCGGGTCGAGACCGGCCTGNGCGAACAGCGTCTTGTTGATCCACATCACCGGCGTCGAGAAGACGTACGGGACGGCGTAGGTGCGGCCGTCGACCTCGCCGAGCTTCGGCACGGACGGGGCGTACGGGTGCGCGCCGGCGTAGTTCGCGGCGAGGGCGCCCTTGCCGACGAGGGTGTCGATGGGCGCCGCGCCCAGGCTGGTGGCCGCGAACCGCAGCGCGTTGAAGGTGATCTGGCCGACGTCCGGCGGGTTTCCGGCCAGCACCTGGTTCTTGATGCTGGTGGTGTACTCGTTGCCGCTGGTCACGCCCTGCGGGGGCTGGCCCTTGACGGTGATGTTCGGGTGTTCCTTCTCGAACTGGGCGATGAGGCCCTCGACCACGGGCTTCCAGGTGCCGGTGCTCAGCAGGTTGTAGCTCTCGAAGACGATCGAGACCTTCTGGTCGGCGGCGAGCTGCGGGATCGTGCCGGTCGCGCCGGCCGGGGCCTGAGCGGACTCGGACGTGGACGAGTCCGTCGCGCAGGCGGCGGCCAGCGCCGCCACCAGCGTCACGGCGGCGGCGGCGCGCAGCAGGTGCGGACGGGGCAGTCGCGGCTGGGACAGACGCGGCTGGGGCAGACGAAGCCGGGGTCGGTGTTCACCAGCCGGATGCTCAGGAGCCCGGCGTTCACGAGCCAGGCGTGGTCGAGCCACGGGCATGCTCCTTGGGAGAGGGTGGGCGCCGCGCGCCAGGTACGGTCGTTCCGGGAGATTGCGTACTCCCGGTTCGTCGTTACGTCGGTAGCGTCCGATGCGCAGGTGAACGGCCTACGACGGTCGGGAAACGGATGGCCGTCACTTACCGCAACGAATTCGCCGGGCCTGTCTCCGTCTGGCGGGATCTTCCCTGGTCGGGGCCCCGGTCGGATCCTCGGTCGGTGTACCGATGGTGACGGGCCGGAGGCGGGTGTTGGTCGGCGTCAGGGCCGGGAGGGCGTTGCCCTCACCTGGACAGGTCGTCGAAGATCGGCTTGACCAGCTCGATGAGATGGTCGACGTCGACCTGGATGGTGCGATCGNCCCGCCCGCTGCCGCAGCAGACGACGCCCATCCGCCGGACGGCGGCGTCGAACACCACGACCACTCCCGGGACCGCGCACACCGGGCTCGCCCCGCCGGGCTCCATGCCGAGGTCCCGCAGATCCTCCGCAGCCGCCTGGCTGAGTTTCGCGCGGGAGGTTCCCGCCGCCCGGGCCAGCCTGCCGTAGTTGACCCGACCGGTGACGGGGAGCGCGGCGAGGACGAAACCGCGGTCCGCATTCCTGAANACCATCGTCTTCAGGAGCCGCTCGGTCGGAAAGCCCAGCAGCTCCGCGTCCGCCGGCCCGACGATCGGCTCGTGATCCACTGCCGTGAAGGGCACTCCGGCGGCCAGGAGCACTTGTTCCGGGGACGAAATTCCGTCCGGTCGGCACCCCAGCTCGGACATGAACGGGCCTTTCTTCGACGGAACGCGGAACCTGCCGTCCGGATACGCCGGCCGGACCACCGTATTCCGACGCTCCTTCATTCCGGCCGTCGGCCGCCGGCCGCCGGCTACCGGGTGTGCGGTCAGGGTCGGCGGCTGACGGCCAGCTTCACACCCAGTCCCATCATGACAGCGCCCGAGGCCCCGCCGATGGCCGACAGCCGGCGCGGTGACCGCGCCAGCCAGGTGCGGGCGGTTCCGGCGAGCAGTCCCCACGACACATCCGAAACCAGGGCGATCGCCACGCAGATCAGGCCGAGGAACAGCAACTGGACGGGCGCATCACCCGCCGAGCGGTCGACGAACTGCGGCAGCACCGCGGTGAAGATGAGCACTCCCTTGGGATTNCCGATTCCCACGACGAAGCCGTCGCGCAGGATGCGGCGGGACGTGTACGAGGACGTCGGCCCCGCGATCGCGACGGTGAGCTCGGCGCGATGCCGCCAGGCCTGCCAGCCCAGACATACGAGATAGCCGGCGCCGGCGAACTTGAGCACGGAGAACACCACCACCGAGCGTTCGACGACGAATCCCAGGCCGCACGCCACCGCCATGACCTGGACCAGCATCGCCGACTCGTTGCCGAACGCGGTGAACACCGCCGCCCGCCGTCCCAGCGAGACACCCCGGCTGACGACGAAGAGCACGCTCGGCCCGGGCAGCACGATCAGCGTGGCCACGACCAGCAGGAAGGACGCGAACCGCTGGGTGTCGATCACGGGAACTCCTCGGTCTCGGTCCCCCCGGTGGCGGTCCCCGCGGTGGTGGTCATCGCGGTGGTGGTGATCGCGGCGAGGGCGCGGCGGGCCTCGTCGGCCCAGTGGGTGGCACCCCAGCGTTCGGCGACCGTGCGCGCCTGCCGGAAGTGGTCGGCGGCGTCGGGGTACCGGCCGAGGAAGGCGGCGAGGGCGCCGAGGGTGTGGGCGACCGGCCGCAGCGCCAGCGACAGGCTCAGGGCGCCGGGCACCTGCCCGCGCAGCGGCAGCAGCGCGCCGTACATCGCGCGGGCGAGCGGGCGGTCCGCGACGGCGATGGCCGCCTCGGCACGCAGGACGGCGAGGGTGGAGAAGAGAAAGTCGGGCCGCAGGGGCGGGGCCGCGGCGTGCAGGCGAGTGGCCTCGGCCAGCCGTCCGTCGCGGGCCAGCGCGAGCGTGAGCAGGTCGATCATGACCGGTCCGTGCGCGGCCAGCAGATCGTCGGCGTGCGCGGCGAACTCGGCCATCCGGCCCTGCGTCAGGCGCAGCGTCGCGACGGCCAGCAGCTGGAAGCCGGCGGCGTGGATCGACCCGTGGCGCAGCATCCGGGCGCTCGTCTCGGTGTAGCGACGCTCGGCGTCGTCGAGGTCGCCGGCGATGTGCGCGAGCATCGCCTGCCCGTAGGCCCCGACGCCCTCGGCCTCCGGCATCCGGTACAGGCGGGCGAGGTGCATCCCGTCGGCGACGAAGCGGCGGACGCCGGTGACGTCGGAGTCGGCGACCGCCGCGATGGCCCGGGCGAAGTTGCCGAAGGAGCGGTAGGCGGGCAGGTCGTGCGCGACACCGATCTCGATCAGCTCCTGGCCGACCCGGTCCCGCTCCGGCCAGTCGGGCTCGTGGTTGCGCACCCGGGCCAGCGCGGTGAGGGCGAGCGCGCGCAGGGCGGGATCGTCCTGGGTCGCGGACAGCGCCACCGCCTCCTCGGCGGCCCGGCGGGGCCGGGCGTCGTCCTCCCCGGCGAGCTCGGTGGTCAGGGCGTCCAACAGCCGGCAGCGCACGGTGGCGTCGAGACCGGGCCGCTCGAGCAGGCGGGTGAGCACCGCGACGACGGGCGCGTCCACGGTCCCGTACGGCCGGCTCTGCCAGGGAGTGGGGTCCGTCCAGGCGGTGAAGGCGGCGATCAGCAGGTCCTCGCGACCGGCCGCCTCGGCGTGATCGACGGCCCGTTGCCGGCAGGCGCGTGCGGCCGCCACCGCGCCGGCGCGCACCTGCGCCCGCAGCAGCCGGCCGAGCAGCAGCACCCGTTCGGCGTCGCGATCGGTCTCGCCGCAGGCGTGGTCGCCGACGGGAAGGCGATCGAAGCCGTCGACCGCGCCCGCGAGCAGGTCGGCCGCCGTGTCGTGGGCGTAGCGGCGCTCGGCGGCCTGTGCGGCTCGGACCGCGTAGTCGACGGCGCGGCGTGCCGTCGCCGCCGAGGCGGCCCGCAGGTAGTGGTGGGCCAGCGCGGGGGTGTTGTCGGGCTGCAGCCGTTCGAGGGCGGCACCGAGCCTGGCGTGCATGCGCGTGCGGCGCAGCAGGCTGAGGTCGGTGCTCAGGGTGTCCCGGACGAGGGCGTGGGTGAACCGGACCCGACCCGGCGCGGGCTCGGTGAGCAGGCCGGCGATGAGCCCGGCGTCCAGGGCGTCNAGTACGCCGTCCTCGTCGGTGTTGGCCGCGTCGATGAGCACCTCGACGTCGGCCTCCCGGCCGGCGACGGCGGCCAGGCGCAGCACCGCCACCGACGCCGCGGGCAGGCGCGCGAGCCGCCGGCGCAGCACGTCACGCACGCCGTCCGGCACCTCGGACAGCGCGACGAGCGCCCCTTCGCTGGCGAGCAGGCGTGCGCTCTCCCGCACGTGGAACGGGTTTCCCCCGGTGCGTTCGGCGAGGGCGAGCACGGTGTCGGCGTCGACGGGCCGCCGGCAGACCGCGCCGACGACGTCGGCGATCGCCGCCCGCGACAGCCCACCCAACGCCAGGCGCCGTGGTGACCGGGCGGCCAGCCCGGCGAGTGCCTCGGTCAGGGCCGGGCCGACCTCCCCGTCGCGGTAGGCCACCAGCAGCAGGATCGGCGCGTCGGTCACCTGCGCGGCCACCGCGCCGAGCAGCGCCAGGGTCTCCGCGTCGGCCCAGTGCAGATCGTCCAGGATGATCGCCAGCGGTTNCGCCGGCGTCCGATCGGCGACGGTGCGCAGCCAGGCGATGACGGCCTGGTGGAGTCGGAACCGGCCGGCGGAGGCGTCGACGCGGTCCAGGCGGTCCGTGTCCGTGGACTTCTGGCCGGGCCGATGGCCGACTGCGCGGCCGAGATCGCTGCCGAGATCGTGGCCGGGCGTGGGGCCGGGTGGATGGTCGGGTGGATGGTCGGGCCGCTGGTCCGACAGGAGGGGTGCAAGGAGCTCGGCCAGCCGCGCCGGCGGGGGAGCGGCGTCGGCCAGCACCCGCAGGGCCTGCAACCACGCCCAGGCCGGCGGAGCACCCTCGGCCTCGGGACACTGCCCGGTGACGACCAGCCATCCGGTCGTGGCCAGCCGGTGGCGCACCTGCCGCAACAGCGCCGATTTCCCGGCTCCCGGCTCGCCGCTGATCAGGGCGATCCTCGCCCGGCCTGCGCCGACGCCGGCGGCTCTGACCTCGGCGGCTGTGACCTCGGCGGCGACGTCCGCCAGCGCGGCGAGCTCCTGCTCGCGACCGGCGAACAGCTCGGCGGCCGAAGCGGCGGCTGGAAGGGGTGGAGACGAGCCGTCCGGTTGCGAGGATCCGGGTGGCTCGGAGGGGGGCGCAGAGGGGGGCGCAGAGGTCGGCGCCGAGGGGGGCGCAGAGGTCGGCGCCGAGGGGGGCATCGCCGCGTCGAGGAGCTCGCGGTTCTGCCGGAGGATCGCCTCCTCCAGCCGGGCGAGTTCGGGTCCCGGGTCCAGGCCGAGCTCCTCGGTGAGCTGTCGACGGGCCCGGCGCAGCGCGTCGAGGGCGTCGGCCTGCCGGTTGCCGCCCCAGAGGGACAGGGCCAGCAGGCGCCAGCCCTCCTCCCGCAGGGGCTCGCGCCGGGTGAGCGCGTCCGCGAGCCGCACGGCGGCGGCCAGGTTGCCCGCGCGCAGCTCGGCGGCGGCGAGCATCTGCCGTGCCTCGGCGCGTAGCTCCGCCAACCGGGCGATGTCGGCGGTCGCCCACGACTCGTCGGCGACCTCGCCGAAGGCCTCGCCGCGCCACAGTGACAGGCCCTCGGAGATCAGCGCCCGGGCGGTGCCGGCGGCGGAGTGCCGGCGGGCCTCGCGCAGGAGCGACTCGAACCGCCAGGCGTCCACCGCCTCCGGGCCGAGCGCGAGGGCGTAGCCGGGGCTCGCGCTGAGCAGGACCGTCGCAGGTGTCCGCGGGGGCCGTTGCGGCTCCANCACCCTGCGCAGATTGGAGACGTAGGACTGCAGCGAGGTCACGGCCTTGGCCGGTGGTTCGCCGCGCCACAGATCCTCGATCAGCCTGTCCACCGAGACGAGCTCGCCGCGGGCGACGACGAGCCGGGCGAGGACCGCCCGCTGGCGTGGTCCGCCCAGGGTGACGGCGCGCCCGCCCACCTCGACCGCCAGCGGGCCGAGCACTCGGATCCGGACCATCGCCCACCGATCCTAGCCATCCGGCCGGTCCGGTTCCTCCGGTGAACCGGCGGACCGGCGAAGGGGCGAGACGGCTCCAACTCAGCTCCACGAGCACTCCAAGTGCCGATTCCGATGCTGGCTCCAGCACCACACAACAGTCCGAAGAAAGGGCAGGGCAATGAATCCTTCCGCAGCTCCCGACACCGAGGTGGAACGCCCGAACACGCGGGAAATGGTGATCGTTCATCGGGCCTTCCGCCGCGAGTCGCGGCTGCTGGCCGAGCTGACCGCCCGGGTTTCCGCGGGGGACACCGCCCGGGCGGCGGTCCTCGCCGGCCACTTCCGGTGGTACCAGCGAGGCCTGTCCATCCACCACCACGGGGAGGACGAGCTGGTCTGGCCGCTGCTGCTGGCCCGTCTGGACCTCGACGCCGATGTCGTGCTGCGGATGGAGGCCCAGCACGAGGGGGTCGCCGCGAGCCTCGCCCGCGCGCAGGCCGCCCTGGCCGCCTGGGAGTCCGGCGCGGACCCGGCGGCTCGGGACGCCCTCGTCGAGGCTCTCGTCGAGCATCGGGCGGCACTGGTCGAACACCTCGACGACGAGGAGGCGCACCTGTTGCCACTCGCCGCCGAGCATCTCAGCGTGCGGGAATGGCAGGCCCAGGGCGAGCACTTTCTCGCCAACACCCCGAAGAACGCGTTGCTGACCCTGCTGGGTNCCGTGTTGGAGGACGCGCGACCCGACGAGCGCACGGCGTTCCTCGCCGACCTTCCGCTGCCGGCCCGCGTCCTCTGGTACTCGGTCGGCCGGATCGTCTACGCGGCCCACGTGCGGCGGATCCGCGGCGGCCACCGACCCGTCGCCGACGCCGCCGACCAGGCGAGCACCGTCCACGGGGCGGCTCCCGCGACCGGATCGGCGCGGTAGACCATGACGACCGTCGGCTATGTGTTCTCGTGGATCGTCAGTGTCGCCATCATCTTCATCGGAATGCGGTTTCTGCTCGTGCCCCGGGCCGCCGCGGCCGCCTTCGGCGTCGCCGTGCCGGCGGACATCGGCCGGGCCGACGCCTACTTCGCGGTCAAGGGGATTCGGGACATCGCCTCGGGGCTCGTCCCGATAGCCCTGATCCTCGCCTCGACCGCACACNCACTCGGCTGGTTCATGATCATGATCGCGGTCGTCCCGGTCGGCGACGCCCTCATCGTGCTGCGCCATCAGGGGCCCAGGCTCACCGCGTACGCCGTGCACGGGCTCACCGCGGTGCTGCTGCTCGTCACCGCGGGCCTGCTGCTCGGCTGACGGCCGTGTCCCCTGTNGGACAGCCGACACCACCGCCGAGACCGAGTGGCGGCGGCGTCGACTTCCGGTCAGTGGCCGTCGACTCCCGCGGCGTCCACCGGAAACGCAGGACGGTGGCCTGGGAGCNCATCGCGGGCTTCTCGGTGCACGAAGGCAGGTTCCGGCTCTGGGAGGTCGATCGGAAGCGCGCCACCATCACGGCCCAGCTCAACGGCGTCAACGAGTTCCCCATCCTCGTCACCCTGCTGAAGGAGGCGACCACGCGCAGGGATCACGCAACCGACGCGTCCTGAGGGGAGCCGCCGAGATCGAGGCCAGGGAGCCGGGACCGGGCGTCGATGCGGACCGGGCGCGCATGCGGACCTGGCGCGCATGCGGACCGGGTGTGGATGTAGACCGGGTGTGGATGTAGACCGGTGTCGGTGCGTTGCCGTAAGGGGGAGAGCCGACCGGCGCTCACCCGGGTCCGGTTCGCCGGGCACTGCCGAGCGGCGACACTCGACGCGAGTGGCGCCCGACCGAGAAGAGGACGTGCAGATGGCTTCGGATCCCGAGCGCACGGTGGGTGTCGGCATCGTCGGCCTGAGCGCGAACGGCGGCTGGGCGGCCGGGGCGCACCTGCCCGCGCTGGCCGCCGTCGACGGCTTCGCGGTGCGGGCGGTCGCGGCCAGCAGCCCGCAGTCGGCGCGTGCCGCCGCGCAGGCCCACGGCGTGCCCGCGGCCAGCGACAGCGTCGAGGAGCTGGCCGGGCGCGACGACGTCGACCTGGTCGTCGTCTCGGTGAAGGTGCCGCGTCACCGCGAGCTGGTCCTGCCCGCGCTGGCGGCGGGCAAGGCGGTGCTGTGCGAGTGGCCGCTGGCAGCCGGCCTGGACGAGGTCCGGGAGCTGGTCGGAGCCGCCACGGGCGTGCGGTCGTTCGTCGGGGTGCAGGGGCGGTTCGCTCCCGCGGTGCGCTACCTGCGCGACCTGGTGGCCGACGGGTACGTGGGCGAGGTGCTGTCGACGACGCTGGTGGGCAACGGCGGGGTGTGGGGGCCGGTGATCCACCCCGGCGGTGAGTACCTGCTCGACCGCGACCTGGGTGCGACCATGCTGACGATCCCGTTCGGCCACACCGCCGACGCCGTCACCAGCGTGCTGGGGGAGTTCGCCGACGTCGTCGCCACCACCGCGACGCGGCGGCCCCAGGTCCGCAACGCCGAGACCGGCGCGGCCGTCCCGATGACGGCCGAGGACCAGATCGCCGTCTCCGGGACCCTCGTCGGCGGGGCCGTCGCGAGCANCCACCTGCGCGGCGGGACGCCCCGCGGCACCGGCTTCCTGTGGGAGATCAACGGTACCGACGGCGACCTGCAGGTCACCTCGTCCACGGGCAGCCTCAACTACGGTCAGATCACCATCCTCGGCTCCCAGGGCGGCGAGCCGCTCGCCGAGCTGACCACGCCGGCGTCGTACGACGCCTTCCCCGCCCTGGCCGGACAGCCGGCCGCCGCCGTCGCCCATGCCTACGCACAGATCGGCCGCGATCTGGCCGAGGGAACGACGGTGGCGCCCGACTTCACCCACGCGCTGCGCCGCCACGAACTGCTCGACGCCGTCGCCCGCTCCGCGGCCACCGGCCGTCGCGTCGAGGTGCCCGAGAAGTGACGTCACCTCCCGGCTGAGGGCTGAGGGCTGAGGGCTGCGGGCTGAGGGCTCAGGGCGTCCGGGCGGGGCGTCGCGGCGAAACCGTGGCGAGCCGCCACGCGGGACGGGCCGGGCGCGCACGGGGCGGCGTCCGGCCCCGCCGGTGCGCGGGGCGGGCAGAGGAGGTAGGCATACAGGGGTGAGCACACCCGAGCCGGCCGAGTTCCCGGCCTCCCACCGCGACCTGATCGACAACCCGCTGACNGGTGTCCTGACCACGATCGGCACGGGCGGTCGGCCCCAGTCGACCGCTGTCTGGTTCCTCCCTGACGGGCCGACGGTCAAGGTGTCGATGATCAGTACGCGGCAGAAGCTGGCGAACCTGCGGCGTGTCCCGGTGGCCACCCTGTTCGTGTTCGATCCCGCCAACCCGGGACGCACCCTGGAGATCCGCGCCGACGTCGAGCTCGTGCCCGACCCGGACAAGTCCGTCCTCGCCCGGATGACGGACCGGTACGGCGCCGACTTCGCCCGGCTCAGCGCTCTCGACCCCGAACGGACCACGGCCGTGCTGCATCCACGCCGCGTCGTCGTCCGCGGCTGAGACCGGGCCGCGGCGGGTCGGTCGGCTCGGCTCGGCTCGGCTCGGGTCGGGTCGGGTCGGAACAGTTTCCCGGTCGACAGGGTTGGAGACTGCGCGTGGCGGGCGCCGGTGCCTCGCCCCGGTCGTCGAGGAGCGCGGACCATGAAAATCGGGATCATCGGGGCGGGACAGATCGGCGGGACGCTGACGCGGCGACTGAGCGAGCTCGGCCACCAGGTGCGGGTGGCCAACTCGCGCGACCCGCAGACCCTGGCGGAACTCGCGGCGCAGAGCGGGGCCACGGCCGTCTGGGCGGCCGACGCCGCCGAGGACGCCGACGTGGTCATCATCAGCATCCCGCAGAAGAACGTTCCGAGCCTGCCGGCGGGCATCCTCAAGGGGGCGAAGCCGGGGGCGCCGGTGATCGAGACGAACAACTACTACCCCCAGCAGCGCGACGGGCGCATCGACGCGATCGAGGCCGGCACCCCGGAGAGCATCTGGGTCGCCGAGCAGATCGGTGCGCCGGTGGTCAAGGTGTTCAACGGGATCTTCTGGAAGCACCTGTTGGAGCGCGGCCGGCCGAAGGGCGCNGAGGNCCGCATCGCGCTGCCGATCGCAGGCGCGGACGGCCCCGCCAAGGAGCTGGTGTTNGCGCTGGTCGACGAGCTGGGCTTCGACCCGGTCGACGGCGGCACGCTGGCGGACTCGTGGCGTCAGCAGCCCGGCACCCCCGTCTACGGCGCGGACCTCGACGCCGCCGGCACCGTCAAGGCCTTGGCCGCCGCCTCCCAGGACCGCCCGGCGGACTTCCGCGCCTGACGGCAGCCGCCTGCGGACTCGACCGCGTCAGCCGACGGTCCCGCGCCCGCCGACCGTCCCGCGCCGCCGACGGTCCCGACGCCGCCGACGCTGGTGGCGCCGGTGGCGCACTGGCCGGATGGCCCTACCGTGAGAGGTACGGGAGGGTCCGCGACCGGACGGTCTCCGGCAGGCGGGGACCGTCGGAGCGCACCCGGCCCGGGAGGTCTGCATGCCGACCGCAGCCCTGCGCACCGTCAAGCTTCCATCCGGCGAACCGATTTCCGCTCTGGGCCTGGGAACCTGGCATTTCGCCGAGGATCCCCGCCTGCGCGATCAGGAGATCGAGGCGATCAGGACCGGGTTGGATCTCGGGATGTCNCTGATCGACACCGCGGAGATGTACGCCGACGGGGCGGCGGAGGAGCTTGTCGGCGAGGCGATCGACGGCCGCCGCGAAGGCGTGTTCCTTGTCAGCAAGGTGCTCCCGCAGCACGCCACGGCGCGTGGGACGATCGCCGCCTGCGAGGCCAGCCTCGCCCGGCTGCGCACCGATGTTGTCGACCTCTATCTCCTGCACTGGCGGGGGCCGGTCCCGCTGGCCGAGACGCTGGAGGCGTTCGTCGAGCTGGTGGAGGCCGGCAGGATCCGGCACTGGGGGGTCAGCAACCTCGACGTGGAGGACATGGCGGAGCTCGTGGAGCTGCCGGGCGGCGAGGCCGTGCAGACCGACCAGGTGCTGTACAACCTGAACCGCCGGGGCACGGAGCTCGACCTGCTTCCGTGGTGCCGCGAACGGGGAATCCCGATCATGGCGTATTCCCCGCTCGAGCTCGGCCGTCTGGCCCACGAGCCGGCGCTCACCGGGATCGCGACCAGCCATGGCGCGACACCGGCCCAGGCCGCGCTCGCCTGGGTGCTGGCGCAGGAAGGCGTGGTCGCGATCCCGCGTTCCCACGACCCCCGCCACGTCCGCGAGGACCGGGAGGCTCTCGACCTGCGGCTGGCCCCCGACGAGCTCGCCGACCTCGACCGTGCGTTCCCGCCGCCGCCCGAGCCGGTGCCGCTGGAGATGCACTGAGCCCGGTCGGCCCGCAGGCCGGCCGGCCCCGCCGCGGGTCGGTTCCCCAAGGCCGGCGGCGGTGATCAACTTCTCCGTTATAGCGGCACTTCTCCTGCCCTGCCACGAAATGTCTCCGCCGGTTCTTCCGCCCGGGGAGCCGTGTTTGAACCGAGCGTTCCTGGGCAGATGCGCGTTGTCGATGTTTTCTCGGTGTGATTCCGATCCCCTGGCCCGGAGACGGGCCTTCGACGGGGGGTTCTTCGCGCCATGCACCCGGACGACGACCCACCACGGCGCCGAAGTCCNGATCACGCGATACGTGGCGAGTTGGCGACTGTGCTGCCCGACGCGCTCGCCGAGTTCGAGTCCATTCTCGGTCATACTCCAGAGCGAATTTCGGGGGTGCGGAGGNCGGACGACGGTTGGTCGATCCTGGCGGATGTCGTGGAACTGGATCNCATACCGTCCACGACGAGCGTGCTGGCTACGTACCGGCTCGATGTGGATGCGCGCGGCGCGCTCGTGGGTTATGAGCGCCTACGACGATTCGTTCGGGGTGCTACCGACTAAGTTCCCCTGACCTTGCCAGGACCGCTGATGACCGTCGATCGAAGCCTCGCCACCGGGCCGTCTCGGGCACGGGCGTGGAGTGGGCCACGTTCCGACTCCCTCGCGGATGTGCTGGAACGGGTGCTCGACAAGGGCATCGTGATCGTCGGTGACGTGGTCGTCAGTGTGCTGGACGTCGAGCTGCTCACCCTGAAGCTGCGTCTGTTCATCGCCTCGGCGGACACGGNCCGCGAGATGGGTCTGGACTGGTGGACGGCCGATCCCTTCTTCAACTCCAAGGCACGCTCGTTGCGAGAGGAGAACGAGGAGCTGCGCGGCCGGCTGGCGGCCCTGGAGGCCGCCGGCCGTACGCCTGCGACCGAGGTCGGGCGGGGTCTGCCGGACCGGGCCGCGGTCGAGGCGCCGGCGAGGATGGTCGACGAGCGGCGATGGGCGGCCTCCGCCCCGGTCGCCGCCGCCACTCGACGGCCGTACCTGCCCTGGGCCGATTCCGTGGCAAGCGGAGGAGCGGTGAGCGCAGGAGCGCCGGACGCGACGAGGGGGGAGAGCCGCCATGCCCGCGGCGAGCGACGCTGACAGCCTCGCCGCCCTTGCCCGACAGCTCGCACCCGGCGTGCTCGAGGAAGCCGTCTCCGAGGCGCGCAGTGTGGCCCGGCGCCAGCTCGCGCAGCGCCTGGCGCAGGAGATCACGCGGGTCGTGTTCGACGCGGGGGTGCCGGGACTCGCGCAAGGGTGGACGGGCCTCGCGGAAGGGCTGTGGGGCGAAGGGCTGCCGGGCGAGGCGCCGCCGGGGCCCGACGAGGGGCTGCNGGGTGAGCGCGGGCTAGTGCGGGAGGCCGAGGTCCCCACCGACGACCGCGTGTCAGACGACCGCGTGTCAGGAGACCTCGCGGTCCCGGGCGGTGAGGGGACTGCGGCCGCATCCACGGGCGGGTCTCGCGGGCGCGGTTGCGGCGTCGACGTGGACCACGGCCTGTACGCCTACGGGATCGTACCGGAGCAGAGCCGTCACGTGTCCGATCTCGAAGGTCTGGTGGCCGGGACCGGGGTGCGCGCCGTGGTCCGCCCGCCGGTGGCCCTGGTGGTCTCCGACATCGAGCTCGCGCTGCTGCGTGACCTTGAACAGGACGTCTCGGAGACGGGGCGGCTTGCGGACCTTGCCCGCCGGCACGATCAGGTGCTGCGGGCGTTGGCGGAACGCGGTGGGGTGCTCCCGCTGCGTTTCGGCACGGTCCTGCCAGACGCGGAGCAGGCGTACGCGGTGCTCGATGATCCGGAGCAGACGCTTTCCCGCACGCTGGCCCAGGTTCAGGACACGAGGGAATGGGGCCTGCGGGTCGACGCGCCTCAGCCGGTGGCCGATGCGGCGCCTCTCGACCAGCCCATCGATCCTCCGGTGGAGGTGGCGGGACTCGCGCCGGGATCGGGGACGGCCTATCTTACGGCCCGGCGCCGGGAGATCCGGGCGCAGGAGGCACGCCGGGAAGAACTCGGCACGCTGATCGAACAGGCGGACGAGGAACTGACCGCCTTCGCCCGGGACACCGCGCGACGCCGGGGCGGCCGGGCCGGGCGGATGTTCNACTGCGCGTACCTCGTGCCGCGCTTGGCCGACGAGGAGTTCCTCGCGGCGGCGCGGACGCTGGTGCGGCGACTGACGCAGGCCGGTCTCGACGCCGAGATCACGGGGCCCTGGCCGCCGTATTCCTTCGTGCACGTCACCCTCGGCGGTGGTGGGGACGGCGGTGGTGCGGATGGCGGTGGTGCGGATGGCTGAGTCGGGTCGGAGGTGCGAGCCGGGCGGCGGGCCCGTTCCCCGGGGCCGGGCCGGTGTCGCCGGTCTGGTCCGACCCCGCACCCCGGCCACCACGGGCACGCCCTGCTCTGCGGCCCAGCCGCTCGCCGACCTGTTGGACCGGCTCGTGGATCGCGGTGTCGTGATCAGCGGAGACGTCGTGATCGCCCTCGCCGGGGTCGACCTGATCCGGCTCGATCTGCGGCTGCTCCTCGTCGGCATCCAGACGGCCGTGGAGGGTGCTGGGGAGGTGGCGGAATGAGTGGTTCCGGCGGTGCCGGTCGCCCGTTGCGCCTCGACGCCGACCCGGACCAGGTCGGTCGAGGTCTGGGACAGCTCGTCGTGGTCGTCCTCGAACTGCTGCGCGAGGTCCTGGAACGCCAGGCGATCCGCCGGATGGACGGCGGCGAGCTGACGGCGCAGCAGCTCGACGACCTGGGCCAGGCACTGATCGAGATCCGGCACAGCCTCGAGCGGGTCCGCACGTCGCTCGGTGTCACCCAGCGGGAGGCCGACGACGCCGTCGCCCGGGCGCGCCGCCTCGTCGAGGCCGGCGCCGGGGCGGTCCCGGACCGCGGGCCGATGGCACCCGCGCGGCGCTCCGCCCGATCCTGCGCCGACCAGCAATCCTGTCAGAAGGCGAGGTCAGCNCCATGACCGTTGCCAGTCGTCCGATCAATCGAGCTCCCCAACCGAGCAGTCTCGCCGACGTCCTAGACGTGGTTCTCGACAAGGGGATCGTCATCGACGCCTACGTTCGCGTCGCGCTGGTGGGAATCGAGATCCTCACGATCGACGCGCGGATCGTCATTGCCAGCGTCGACACCTACCTGCGGTTCGCGGAAGCGGTGAACCGGCTCGATCTGCAGCCCAGGGAGCAGGTCGCGGGCCTTCCCGGGCTCATGCACGAGGTCACCGAGGGCACCGCTCGGCACAAGACGAGCGGAGCACTCGGCGGACTCAAGGACACCGCCGAGGAGGTGGTCGGCGCGCTGCGTGGTGCGCCCGTCGAGGAACGTCGCGGGCGGGACCTGCCGGTAGGTCGCGAGGCCCCGGCAGAGCGCCGCGGCGGCAAGAAGGGGTGAGCGCCGTGCCCGTCATCGTGTATGGCGTCACGCGAGCGGGGCACCCGGCTCCCGAACCCGCCCCGCCCGGCCTTGGCCACCCCCCGGAACCGGTGCATCTGGTGCGCTTCGGGCCGTTGTCGGCCGCGGTGAGCTGCACCGCCGACGTCGGGGTCCTCGGCGACCAGGAGGCGGTGCACCATCTGGACATCCTGCAGCGGCTGCTGGCACGAGGCCCCGTGCTGCCCCTGCGGTTCGGCACGGTCGCCCCCGACGAGGACGCCGTGCGCGCGGAGGTCCTCGCGCCGCTGGTCGACGTGATGCCGGAGCGGCTCGACGCCGTCGATGGTCTCGTGGAGCTGCGTCTCGACGTGGACGAGGAGGAGCACTCCGCGTTGCAGGCGGTGCTCCCCGGGTCGCCGGCGGCCGCTTACCCGCCACCGGACGATCTGGACGAGCGGATCAGGTTCGGGCAGGAGATCGCCGAGCTGGTCGTGCAGCGGCGGCAGCGGCAGGCCGACGAGATCCTCAGCGAGCTGCAGCCGCTGGCCCGCTCCGATCGGCCGCGACGGCGACACGGCGGGGCAGAGGATCCCGTGCTCAGTTGGGCCTTCCTGCTGGCCGCCGACGACGTCGAGACCTTCGACGCCGCGGTCGCGAGGCTGCGTCGGGCCCGCCCGGAGCTCTCGATCGAGTACGTCGGTCCGTTGCCCGCCATCGACTTCATCGAAATCCCCACCGTCACCCGGGCTTCAGCGGCGGGACCCGCCGACTCGTTTGCGGGCACCGGCCGCTGGGGCTGGGGACCGGAGGGGGACGACCGCAAGGGAGATGATCAACCGTGAGTAGTGCGAAGATCGCCGCGGCGCTCGTCGGCGGCTACGTCCTCGGCCGGACCAAAAAGGCGAAGACGGCCATCGGCGTGGCGCTCTGGCTCACCGGACGCCATCACGACCCCAAGGATGTCCTGCGGGATCAGGCCGTGAAGCTGCTGAAGTCCCCCCAGGGCGAGGAGCTGCTCGCCCAGGTGCGCGGGCCGGTCGTGGAGGCCGGCCGGCGTGCCGCCCTGTCGGTGTACGAGTCCCAGGTCGAGCGTCTCACCGAGAACCTGCAGCAACGGACCCAGCAGCTCGCGGAGACCCTCACCGAGAAGGGCGGCACCACCGCGAAGGCGGCGGCCGGAGCCGTGACCGACGTCCTGAAGACGGTGCCCGGCGCCGGGGGAAAGAAGGACGAGCAGGCGCCCGCGGGGGAGGAGGCGGACGGCACCCCCGAGGGGCAGGCCGAGGGCAGTCCTGGCGAGCAGGCCGAGGGCAGCACCGGCGACCAGCGCGACGGCGCTGCTGGTGATCAGGCCGAGGAATCCGACCAGGGGTCGACGGGAGCGGAGCGGGAGGAGGCGGAGACCGAGGAGAAGGGGTCCGACGACAGTGATGGGGAACGCCGTCCCGCCGGCCNTGCCCCTGCACCCGCGCGCGGCGCTCGTCCTCGCCCTCTCATGGCGGAAGCCGAGTGACGACAGATCGATGAGGAGGGGACATGACGCAGACGACGGCAAAGCAGACGGGCATAGTCGGNGCCCTGCGCGAGAACCCGGCGACGAAGAACCTGGTCGACCAGGCGAAGAACCTGGCGAAGGCGCGGGGTGCCCAGCTGGTCGGGAAGACGACGGAGCGGCTCACCTCGGGTACGGACAAGCTGAACGTGCTCNCCGACACGGGCGGTNCGGCCTCCGCGCTCAAGGCGGGCTCCCAGCAGCTGGCCAGCGGGAAGTCGCCNCTGCGGGCCGCGTTCGCGACGGCGGCCACGGCGGCGAAGGACAAGGTCAAGTCGGTGCTGCATCTCGGTGGCAAGGGGGCCGGCGGAAAGGGCGGGCCGCCGAAGGCCACGAACATCGAGGAGACGATCGATGTCGGGGTGCCGGTCTCCGTGGCCTATGACCAGTGGACGCAGTACCCGCAGTTCTCTCGCTTCATGAAGGGNGTCGAGGCGGTGGACGCGAAGAGCGAGACCGAGCAGAACTGGCGGGTCAAGGTCTTCAAATCCCGGCGTAGCTGGGCGGCCAAGGTCCAGGAGCAGATACCGGACCGGCGGATCGTGTGGACCTCGGAGGGCCCGAAGGGCTCCACCAAGGGAGCCGTCACGTTCCACCCGCTCGCCGACGACCTGACCCGGGTGCTGCTGGCCATGGAATACTACCCGTCCGGACTCATGGAGAAGATCGGTAATATCTGGCGGGCCGGTGGTCGACGGGCCCGGCTCGATCTCAAGCATTTCCGCCGCTACATCACGATGCAGGGTGAGGCGAGCGGTTCGTGGCGGGGNGTGATCCGCGACGGCGAGGTCGTCCAACGGCCCGACGAAGGAGAACAGGGCGCGGAGGAGTCCGAGGGCACGCGGGACGCCGACGACGCGGCCAACTCGGGCCGCGGCGACGCCGGGCGGCCCGCGGGCGCGACACCCGGGCCCTCGGGCGAGGACACCGGCGACGAGTCCGAACAGACCTCCGACGCTGAAGCCAGGCCCAAGGCGTCGGTCGGCGGCTGATCGTCCATGCCGGCGGGACGTGCCGGAGGGTGATCTCGGCAGGCGGGCCGGGCCCGACGACCGGGGGCCTCGTCGTCGCCGACGAGGCTACGGCCGCGCGCAGGGCACGCGGTCAGGCCGGGGCCCCGGCCAGCAGGGCGTCGATCTGGCCCAGGGCCTCGGACATGCCCTCGACCATGCCCATGGACACCATCTGCTCCATCGCCTCGGAGGAGGGGAAGGTGCTCTCGATCGTCATCACGGTCGCCGACTCGTCCTCCGCGGTGAGCCGGACGCGGACGATCGTGGTGGGCATGTCGAGGTTGGGGCGGCCCTCGTCGTCGGCGAAGCCGTCCTCGAACTCCAGCCGGTGCGGGACGTCGACCGCCCGGACGCGCCACCATCCGTAGTGCCTGTCTCCCTCCGGCCCGGTCATGAAGTAGGTGACCGAGCCGCCGGGAGCCAGGTCGTGCTCGACGACCGTCGCCGGGTAGGTCGGCGGGCCCCACCACCGCTCGAGCTGGCGCGGGTCGGCCCAGATCCNCCACACCCGCTGCGGCGGTGCCTCGAACCTGGAGCTGATGGCGAGGCTGAGGGCCTCAGGATCGGTCTTCACGTCGATCACGGTCATGCGCGTTGCTCCCTGCCGTCTGTATCGTTCGTCGGATCTGGTCGGTGCCTGTCTGCGGTGTCGCTGATTGCGGTGTCGCTGTCTGCGGTGTCGCTCTCGGGTGGGTCCGGCTCGGCGAGGATCGCGGCCATCCGATCGATGCGTCCCCGCCACAGGTCCGCAAGCTCGTCCAGCAACCGACGCACCTCGCGCAGCGCGTCCGCGTTGCCCCGCACGCGCTGCTCCCGACCCTGCCGCCGCTTCGTGACCAGCCCGGCGCCCTCCAGCACCGCCACGTGCTTCTGCACGGCCGCGAAGCTCATCGGGAACCGCCGGGCCAGGTCGGAGACCGAGTGCTCACCGGTCAGGGTGAGTGCCACGATCTCGCGCCTCGTCGCGTCGGCCAGGGCATGGAAGAGGCGATCGGCCTGCTCGGTGGAGCTCTGATCTACAACCATCAGGTTGTACGTTAGCGGACGCCGGTGAACGAGGCAAGGTCGGCGTCACCGCAACCGCCGGTCCGTGCGGCGGCGGCCGACGACCTTCCCGCTCTGGCTGCCCGCTCCCGGCCGCCCGCGTCCGCAAGCTCGCGTCGCCTGTGCCGCCCGCAGGCTCGCGTCGCCCGTTCCGCCCGTTCCGCCCGTTCCGCCCGTTCCGCCCGTGCCGCCCGTTCCGCCCGTGCCGCCCGTTCCGCCCGTGCCGCCCGTTCCGCCCGTGCCGCCCGTGCCGCCCGTTCCGTCCGTGCCGCCTGTCCGTCCGTGCCGCCTGTCCGTCCGTGCCGCCTGCAGGCTCGCGTCGGTCGCTCTCGTCTGCACACTCGCGTCGATCGCTCTCGGTCTTGGACCCGCGCTGCGGGTTCGGGCGCGTGCGGACTGCTCTCGGCCCTGTGTCCGCTCATGCCCTCATGCGCTACCCGCCCAGGCGCTAACGCTCGGAGCTGGCTGCGGCGCTGTCTGCTCCGCAGGCCTGTCCCCCAGGGTTGTCGGGGGCGCGAGTCTCGGCGCGGCCTACCGGTGCGGTTCGAGCTCGCTGCCGGTGTCACCGGTTCCTGAGATGCCCCACCGGAACCCGGAAGTTGCCCCCTCCACTGTCATCGGGCGCCCGGCGCACCAAGACCGGACACACGCTGGGAGCGGCCACTCCGTAAGAGTACGACTACGACTCATTGTTGGCGGATCGGCACGGAGATGGTTCTGCTGNCGCCGCAGGGGGACAGCCTTGGTGCTGTGGTCGTGCCTTCCGTCCGCGTGGCGAACAGAAAGCCGCCCTGGTTACGGATACGAACATACGTTCGACTTTTGAAAGGGATTTACTTAGGCTTTCCTCATGGTCTGGAATTCTGCCGGTGCCGGTGGGTCGTNTGCGCTGCTCGAAGGGGTCGCGGCAGTGTCCTCCGGGGTGGACGAGCTGAACGACGGCCGAGTGTGGGCGCTGTCGGATGCCGAGCTGGATGCCTGTCTGATTGACTGCACGGCGGTAATGACACGGCTAGCGGCGTTTCGGCTTCAGGTGGTCGCTGAGGTGCACGGCCGGGGTCTGGCGCGGNGGGTCGGTGCAAGCAGCACAGCGGCGTTGCTGCGGGAACGGCTGCGGCTGCGGGCGGCGGACGCCGGCCGTCTGGTTGATCTGGCCGTGGCCGTGGACGGCCCGCTGGCGGCCACCGGGCAGCGGCTGGCCGCGGGGGAGATCCGTGTGGAGCAGGCATTGGTGATCGCTGCGGGGATGCGGTCGCTGCCCGCCGAGGCGACCGCAGACGTGCGCCGGCGGGCGGAGGCGTTCCTGCTGCGGCAGGCCGATGAGTTCGATCCGACCGCGCTGGCCCGGCTGGCCCGTCACCTACGCGAGACCTTGACCTGGGTAGATCCCAGCCCCGGCGGCGATCCGCCCGAGTCGACTCCCGGCGGCGGGTCTGCCAGCCAGGGCGATGCGCCGGATGCCAGCGGGCAGTCCGGTGACGGAGAGTCAGGCGGTAGCGGCGCGAACAACGGCCAGCCCCACANCCCCGCTGNCCCCGCCGGCCCTGCCGATCCCGGGGGTCCCGGCGCCGATCCCGGCGGTCTGGCTGGTGGGGGTGGAGAGGATCCGGCGGGGCGGCGGGGGCTGTGGTTGTCGGAGTTGCCGGACGGGATGACCCGGATCAGCGGCGAGCTCGAGGCGGAAGCCGCCGCTCTGCTGCGCACCGCGCTGGACTCGCTGTCCGCACCCCGCCCCGCCTTCGACGGCACTCTCGACCCGCGTAACCCCGCCCGGCGGCGCGCCGACGCCCTCGTCGACCTGCTCGGCCGCCCCCTCGACACTGCCGCACTGCCCGTCACCGGCGGGATCCGCCCGCACCTGGCCGTGACCGTCCCCTGGGCGGCGCTGCTCGGCGGCTCTGGCCTGCCCGCGACCACCAGTTGGGGACAGCCCCTTTCCCGGGAGGTCCTTCGTCGCATCGCCTGTGACGCGTCGGTCCGTCGCATCATTCTCGACCCCGCCGGCGTCCCCCTCGACGTCGGCCGTGCGCACCGCACTGTCACCGCCGACATCCGCCAGGCACTGATCGCCCGGGACAACGGCTGCGCGTTTCCCGGCTGCGATCGTCCGGTAGGATGGTGCGAAGCGCATCATATCCGCCATTGGATTGACGGCGGTCATACTTCGCTGGACAACAGCGTCCTTCTCTGCGGTTATCACCACCGGACTGTCCACCATCAGGGTTGGACCGTTCAACTAGGCCCTGACCGGCGACCCGAATTCCTGCCTCCGGCCTGGATCGACCCCGACCGTACCCCCCGCCGGAATCCCTACACCCGCCACCCCCACTCCCTACTCTACGACGTCGCCGCCGGATGAACCCGACCGCAGCCGTGACCATATTCCGCCTGCTCTCGCTCGCAATTGGGCGAGGACTAACCCCTCGGTGGCGGCCCCGGCTCTGGGCGGCCCCGAACACTGGAGGCGAGCAGTTGATGGATGACGACAGCGACATGATGGCCACTCATCCGGCGGAAGGGGACTGCTGGCATGGCGCCGACCCCGCCGAGGGGCTCCGAGCCAGTGAACGTCGGCTGCAGGCGGCGCAGTTGGCCTCCGACGTCGAGGTGCTCGACGAGCCNATCGATGAGCGACTCGTGTTCACGGGGCCCGACGGCGCACTCCACACCAAGGCGGATGACCTGCACATCCACCGGTCCGGCGACCAGGTGATGAACAAGGTCGTCGAGGAGGACCTCACCGTCATCGTCGCTGGGCGGACCGGCGTGACCCTCTTTCTCGGCACGGTCGAGGGCCGGCTGCGCGGCGAACCGTTCAGCGCCCGCGTCCGCTACACCCGCACCTGGCATCGCGGCGAGCACGGCTGGCGGTTGCTCGCGGCCCACGTCAGCGCCGCATGACCGGCGCCGGCAGCGGCCCCCCACGGCACCGCGACACCATCGCCGGCCGCGGATACCGGCGACGGGCGGTTCCGAGAAAGGACGCCGGTTCCGGAAGAAGGGTAGGCGACTCCGGGGGACGTCAGACGGCTTCGCAGGAGGACGGTCGGCCGCGGGGACGGCCGGCCGGTCTGCGGTCCGCATCGCCTTGCCCGGCCGGCCGCCACGACCCACGCCCAGCCCGTGGCCGTCGCGGATGCCCGGTTCCCGACCCTCGTCCGGCGGTTGTCCGCACGGTGCCACCGCCGGGACGTCACAGGCGCGATCCCCGGTCAGTCGCGGGCGAAACCCCGACGGTCGCCGACCCGCTCAGCCGCGGATGAGCAGTACGACGGCCGCGGTCACCCCGCCGAGGGCGACGGCGGCGGCGCCGACGTCGAGGCGGTTGTCGCGCAGGACGGGCAACCGGGCGTCGACCGAGAGGCGACCGGGGCCGGTCAGGGCGAGAGACAGGGCCGCCATGGCGATCAGGATCTCGTACTCGATGCCGTCCGGGGCGAAGAACCCGCCGCCCCAGCGGATCGCCATGGCATTGATCAGCGTGCCGAGGATCGCGGCGGCGGCGAGCGGCGTGAGCAGGCCGACTGCCAGGCCGATTCCACCGAGGGTCTCGGTGAGCCCGGCGACGACGGCGAAGGCCCGGCCCGACGGATAGCCGGCGCTGGTGAAGAACGCCCCGGTGCTGTCGAGGCCGCCGCCGCCGAACCAGCCGAACAGCTTCTGGGTGCCGTGGCCGGCCATGGTGACGCCGACGGTCAGACGCAGCAGGAGCAGTCCGAGATCGCGCCCCGTCGGCGCCGGGCGCCGACGTGCCTTCTCTGCGCGTGCATCGCCTGCTCCGATGATCGCTCCGTCTCCCGTCCGGCCAGGGGCTGCTTGCTGAGCATCCAATGTCATTGACGCATCGTATACAGACGATCACTTTTCGCGTCCGCGACCCCGGTCGCGATCGACCCCCCGGGGGTGTCACATCCGNCTGAATGCGTCGATGTCCTGGTAGAAGTCGCGGACGGTCTGTTCGGTCGGCGACGGCCCACGTCCCGAGGGGCGAACGCGAGCCGGCGCACACCGGGGATACTCGGGGTTGGCCCGCGTCACCCCGGGCGATGGCGACCTAGGCCCGGCGGGCCGACCTGGAGGAGCGTCGGATGAAGTCGTCGGCTCGCCTCGNCCGCCCGGTGAACGCCGACGCCGAGCGCACCCGGCGCCGGATCCTGCTGGCGGCGATGACGCATGTGGCCGAGGTGGGGTACTCGAGGGCGACGATGAAGTCCATCGCCGAGCAGGCGGACCTGACGAGCGCGGCGATCTACCGGTACTTCCCGTCCAAGGCGGACCTGGTCCTCCAGGCGCTCGACGACGTCTTCGCCGACGTGGTGGGGCGGCTGGAGGCGGCGGCCTTCTCCGTCGAGGGGCTGCGGGCCCGTCTGGTCGCCCTGCTGGAGGAGGCCCTCGCGTGCATGGCGGATCACCCGTCGATGACCCGCTTCGAGGCGAGCCTGCTGTTCGAGTCGACGCACTCGCCGGAGTTCGCGGCCGCGGTGGGGTACCGCCGCCACACCGAGGAGACGCTCTACCGTCGGCTGGTCGTCGAGGCGGTCGACACCGGTGAGCTGCCCGTCGGCACCTCCGTCGAGGCCATGGTCGATCTGCTCACCTCGGTGAGCTGGGGGCTGACCCACCTGTCGGTGACGGCCACGGCCGATCGACACCGGGCGGCCATCCGACTGACCGAGTCGTTGCTCGCCCAGGGATTCCCGACCGGCTCCTGAGCGGGAGCGGCCCGCCCCACCCGCCCTGCAGGCGCCGTGGGTGTCGGGCGGGTCGGCGTGGCGGGCGGCGGTGTGGCGACCTGGCCGATTCCTGCCGATCCATCGCCGTTCGAGCATTGACATGAGCTACGTCACATCTTAAAGTAAGTGACTGTTTATTTACTTCTACGTCACTGCCGTGCAGGCGACCGCCGGATGCGGCGCGCCGGGGGACCCGACGCGCACCGGTGCGGGCGCACCCGCGAAGGAGGAGATGCGTTGACCATCCACGCCGAACCGGAGGCTCCCAGGCGGGCGGCCTCGCCGGCCTTCCCCCACGCGATCACCGATCCCTCGCGGGTACCGGTCGGACGGTACNTCGACCGGGNGTTCGCCCGGCGGGAGAACGAGAAGCTGTGGCCGCACGCCTGGCAGTTCGCCTGCCGGCTGGACGAGATATTACGGCCCGGCGACTTCACCGAATACCGCATCAACGACCAGTCCATCCTCATCGTGCGGGAGACCGCCGACACCGTGAAGGCGTACTTCAACGCCTGCCGGCACCGGGCGACCGCGCTGGGAAACGGCACCGGCACGTTCCACGGCGGTCAGATCGTCTGCCCCTACCACGGCTGGCGGTGGAACCTGGACGGGTCGAGCTCCTACGTCTACGCACGGCGCGGTTTCGCGCCCGACTGCCTCGATCCGGACTCCCTGCGGCTGCGCGAGTGCCAGGTCGGGACGATGTTCGGGCTGGTCTTCGTCAACATGGATCCCGCGGCCCCTCCGCTGGCCACGGCGATGNCCGGAATCGCGTCGACCCTGGCGCCCATCGGGTTCGAGNGGATGCGGGTCCGCTGGTGGCGTCACCTCATTCTGCCGGCGAACTGGAAGATGGCGCAGGAGGCCTTCATGGAGGCCTACCACATCATGCAGGCGCATCCGTCGCTGAGCATGGGCGCGGCGGACGACGACTACGACATCGACGTGCTCGGCGGCAACTTCGAGTGCTTCGCCGGCGGGCATGCTCATCTGCGGCCCAGCGACGGCTCGGTGCCCGTCCCCGGAATGTCCATGGCGGACTACTTCACCCAGTTCAACAACGCGCTCTACGTCGGGACGGACGCGTACGCGACCGACCGGGAGATGTTTCTCCAGCAGAGCCTGGCGACCCGCGACATCGACCCGGACGAGTACCCCATGGCCTTCTTCGGGGCGCTCTACGAGTACGCAGCGGGCGCCGNCATCCCGCTTCCGCCGCCGGCCACCGACACCACCGGCTATGCGCACATCTTCCCGAACATGACGGTGCTCCCCGCGTACGGGAACTCCATCATCTACCGGGTGCGGCCGAACGGGAACGACCCCGAGTCGTGCCTGTTCGAGGTGTGGGCGGTCCAGATCCCCGCCGACGGCGACGACGAGCCCGACCCCCCGGTCCTGGAGGGCCCGATCGAGATCGAGGACTGGCCGCAGATCTTCAAGGAGGACTTCCGTAACATCGCCGCGCAGCAGAAGGGCGTGCACACCCAGGGCATGCGGGACCTGGTCCTCTCCGGCCGCTACGAGTCGATGATCGTGAACAGTCATCGGGTGATCGACGAATACCTGTCCCGATGACGCCGCGCCCGGCGCGGGTGCGGGTCGAGCCCGCCGGGATCGACCTCCAGGTCGGCGTGGGCGAGACCGTCTTCGCCGCCGCGCTGCGTANGGATCTGACCTGGCCGACGATCTGTTACGGACAGGCTCGGTGCACCGCGTGCGCCCTTCGGGTGGTCGACGGCCACCAGCACCTCGGCCCGCCGGACTCCGTCGAGCAGGGCGTCCTGCGCCAGCTCGCCAGCCGGCGCGGCCGGCGATCCAGTCGTGACACCAGGCTGGCCTGCCGGCTCACCGTCACCGGTGACGTGACGGTCGAGAAACGGGGCGTCCGACCGAATTCCCGGAACGCCGCGGACGCCGACCCGGCGCGGTAGCACCGGCGCGGATCGGCGCCNCCTGCCGCGAAGCCCAGAACCGACTCTCTGACATCTGTGCCGGAGCCCACCGGGGGAGTGCTTCGGAACCGAGGAGCGAGCACCCATGGATTCAGCTGAACCAACACACTTATCCGCGNCCACCGCCGACACCGTCACCGAATCGTTCGACGTGGTCGTGGTCGGATTCGGCGGGGCGGGGGCGTGCGCGGCGATCGCGGCCGCCGAGCGCGGCGCCTCCGTCGTCGTCCTGGACCGCTTCTACGGCGGCGGTTCGACGACGCACTCGGGCGGTGTCGTCTACGCCGGCGGTGGCACCGCCCAGCAGACCCAGGCCGGGGTCACCGACACCGTCGAGGGCATGTACGAGTATCTCCGCCTGGAGGTCGGCGACGCCGTCAGCGCCGGCACGCTGCGCCGGTTCGTCGAGGGCAGCCGGGAGATGCTCGCATGGCTCGGCCGGCAGGGGGTCGAGTTCGAGGGCAGCCTGTGCCCGTACAAGACGTCCTATCCGACGAACCGGCACTACCTCTACTACTCGGGCAACGAGCTGGCCACCGGCTACGCCGACGTCGCGCGCCCGGCACCGCGGGGGCACCGCACCCACGCGAGGAACTTCTCGGGGGCGACCTTCTACGGCCGGTTGCGGGACTCTGCGCTGCGCCTGGGGGTCACCTTCCGCCCGCTCGCCGAGGCCCGCGGCCTCGTCGTGGAGAACGGCCGCGTGGTCGGCGTCGACTACGACGGGCCACCGCCGGGACGTGAACCGGGCGGATGGCACCGGACGTACACGGAGCTCGCGGCGAAGGCCCACGTGTGGAATCCGGCGCTCGGCGCCCGGCTCAGCGCGCTCGCGGTCGCCGCCGCCCGTCGGCGGTCGACACCGCGGCGGGTCCGGGCGATCGGCGGGGTGGTGCTGACCACCGGTGGGTACGGCTTCAACCGGGAACTCGTCGCGCGCCACGCCCCCGACTGGGCGGGGCTCGCGGCGCTCGGCACGGCGGGCGACACCGGCGCCGCCCTCGGCCTCGCCGCCGCGGTGGACGCCGCCACCTCGCACCTGGAGAAGATGTCCGGCTGGCGGTTCCTCTCTCCGCCCTCGGACTTCATGCGCGGAATCGTCGTGAACGACCAGGGCGCACGCTTCGCCAACGAGCAACTCTACGGCGCGACCTTCTCCGCGCCCCTCGTCGAGGAGCAGCACGCCCGCGGCTACCTCGTCGTCGACGCCGAGACGTGGCGCCGGGCCCGGGGCCAGATCCGCACGCAGTCGGCGTTCTTCCACCTTCCCCAGCTGGCCTACCTGTTCGGCCCCGCCGGCCACCGGCGCGCCGCCACCCTCGGCGAGCTGGCCCGCCGGGTGGGCATCGACCCGGNCGGCCTGGACAGGACGGTCCGGGAGTACAACGACACGGCCGCGGCCGGCCTGCCGGACCGGTTCGGCAAGACCGGCGAGTTCCACCGCGCGATCGGCGCCGGCCCCTACTACGCGGTGGACGTCTCGGCCCGCACCTCGTCGCTCTACCCGTTCCCGTTCATCACCCTCGGGGGGCTGGTGGTCGACGAGGACAGCGGCGAGGTCCTGCGCCGCGACGCCTCGCGCGTGCCCGGCCTGTACGCCGGGGGGCGGGCGGCGGTCGGCCTGTGCAGCAACAGCTACGTCTCCGGGCTCTCGCTCGCCGACGCCGTCTTCTCGGGCCGGCGCGCCGGTGCGCATGCGGCGGGCCGAGCCGGCCGCTCCACGCAGGCCGTCGCCCCCGGTCAGGCCGCCCACTCCGGTCAGACCNCCCACTCCGGTCAGGCCGCCCATCCCAGTAAGACCGCCCACTCCAGCAAGACCGCCCACTCAAGGCAAGGGGAGCTCTCGTGAGCATCTCGGCACCCCCGGACTCGGCCGCCGCGGTGGATTTCTCCGCGCCTNCGGACCTCGACGTCCAGCTCGGTCTGTTCCGCACCGCCACCCGGATCGCGCGCTTCGACGAGAAGTACCGCTCCCTGATGACCAGCGGNGCGATNGGGGGCATGTACTACTCGCCGCGCGGGCAGGAGTTCGCCGCCGCGTCCGTCGCCGCCCACCTGCGCCGCGACGACTACGTCGTCACCACCTACCGCGGACTGCACGACCAGATCGCCAAGGGCGTGCCGCTGCGCGAGCTGTGGGCCGAGTACCTCGGCAAGGCGGCCGGCACCTGCGGGGGCAAGGGCGGCCCGATGCACGTCACCGCGCCCGAGTACGGGCTCATGGTGACCACGGGCGTCGTCGGATCGGGCCTGCCGATCGCCAACGGGCTGGCCCTGTCGGCCCAGCTCCGCGGCACCGACCAGGTCACCGTGGTCAACTTCGGCGACGGCGCGTCCAACATCGGCGCGTTTCACGAGTCGCTGAACCTGGCGTCGATCTGGCGCCTGCCCGTCATCTTCGTCTNCCAGAACAACCGCTACGCCGAGTACACGCCGCTGCGTGAGGGCACGTCGGTCGACCGGATCGCGCAGCGGGCCGCCGCGTACTCCCTTCCCGGCGTCACCGTGGACGGCAACGATCCGATCGAGCTGTACAACGCCGCCGGCGCCGCGATCGAGCGGGCCAGGACCGGCGGCGGCCCGACGCTGCTGGAGGCGATGACCTTCCGGTTCTGCGGCCACATCATGGGCGACCAGCAGGTCTACATGCCCCCGGAGGAACTGCGGGCCGCCATCGCCGCCGACCCGCTGGTGCGCTTCCGGGCGCAGCTCGCCGCCGATGTCGGCGAGGACGAGCTCGCCGCGGTCGAGCGCGCCGCCGCGGACGAGGTGGCCGACGCCTGGGAGTTCGCGCGAACCGCCGAGCTGCCCGCGGCGAGCGCACTGACCACCGACGTGTACGCGGACACCACGCAGGACGGAGCGACCAGATGACAGGCGCCGGGACGGCGACGCAGCAGAAGGCCCGCACGCTCGGCATGGTGCAGGCCGTCAACGAGGCCCTCGACGTCGCGCTGGGCGCCGACCCGGCGGTCTTCGCCCTCGGCGAGGACATCCAGGAGCCCGGCGGCGGCGGGTTCGGCGTCCACAAGGGCCTGGGTGTGAAGCACGGCGCGCACCGGGTGCGGATGACCCCCATCTCCGAGCAGGCCATCCTGGGCGCGGCGATCGGGGCGGCCATCTCGGGCCTGCGGCCGGTCGCCGAGATCATGCTGATGAACTTCGTGCACGTCTGCATGGACCAGCTCGTCAACCACGCCGCGAAGCTGCGTTACATGTCCGGCGGGCGGACGCCGGTGNCGCTGACCGTGCGGACCGCCACCGGTGCGGGCGGCGGCTTCGGCGCACAGCACTCGGACATGCTCGAGGCCCAGCTCGTGCACGCGGCCGGGCTCAAGGTGGTGGTGCCGAGCAACCCGGCGGACGCCAAGGGGCTGCTGCTGTCCTGCATCTTCGACGACGACCCGTGCGTGTTCGTCGAGGTGACCGGGCTGTACTTCGCCGCCCGCGGCCCGGTGCCCGAGGGGGACTACCGGATTCCGCTGGGCCAGGCGCACATCGCCCGGGCGGGTGATGACATCACGGTGATCACCTACGGGCGCCAGGTGGCCGACTGCCTGGCGGTCGCCGAGCAGCTCGCGGGCGAGGGGGTGGGCGTCGAGGTGATCGACCTGCGCACCCTGCAGCCACTCGACACCACGACCCTGCTCACCTCCGTCGCCCGGACCCGCCGGGCCGTGGTCGTCCACGAGGCGGTGCGCCGCAACGGCTTCGGCGCCGAGCTCTCCGCGACGATCCACGCCGAGCTGTTCGGCCAGCTCGCGGCCCCCGTCGCCCGGGTCACCGCGCCCGACACGCCGGTGCCCTACGCGCGCTCCCTGGAGGAGGCCTACATCCCGAGCCAGGCACGGATCGCGGCGGCCATCCGCTCCACGCTCTGACCTGGCCGGCGATCCAGGCACCGAACCGATCAGCCGAACAGTCAGAGGAGACACGCCCGGTGGCGGAGGAACTGCGCATTCCCCAGCTCGGAGTGACGATGACCGAGGGCGTCATCGGCGAGTGGCTCGCCGATGACGGAGCCGCCGTCGAGGCGGGCCAGCCGCTCTACGTCCTGGCGACCGACAAGACCGAGACCGAGATCGAGGCGCCCGCCGCGGGCACGCTGGTGATCCTCGGCGTGCCGGAGGAGACCTACCCGGTGGGCACCCTGGTCGGCCGGATCGAGTGACCGCGAGGCACCCCGCCGCGGTCCTACCAGGCGGGGTGCAGCTCGCGGGCCCGGCAGAGGTCCTGGGCCTCGATCGTCGTGCCGAGCAGGGAGTCGGCGTCGGGGCTGTCCAGCAGCCAGCGCACGGTCGCGCCGATCGCCGAGGGGGGAGNGGCCCCGACGAGCTCGCGACCGTAGTCGCGCACCGAGATCTCGTTGCGCTCGGTGGCGACGAAGCCGGGCTCGACGTTGAACACGCGCAGCCCGCGCCCGGCGTATTCGGTGTGCAGGATTCCGACCAGCGGGTTTCCCGACGCCTTGCCGACGGCGTAGGCCAGCCCCCAGCCGCCCTGCCCGGCCGGGGCGGGCGGGACGAGCCACGNGGCGCCGGAGGTGATGGTGACGACGGCCCCGCCGCCGCGGGCGAGCATCGCCGGCAGCAGCGCGCGGGTGAGGATGATCGGGGCGATGCAGTGCGCCTCGAACATCTTCTCGTAGGCGTCGAGCGGGGTGTCNAGGAAGACGTCCATGATTCCGGGGCCGATGTAGCGCCCGTTGTGGACGATGACGTCCACGCCGCCCCAGGTGTCGAGGATGCGGCGCGCGGCCGCCTCGACCGATTCCCGGTCGGTCAGGTCGCACGGTACGACCAGGGCCTCGCGCCCGCGGGCCTCGATCTCGGCGGCGGTCTCGGCCAGGCTGCCGGGTAAGGGGCGCTCGTCGGAGTGGTGCACCGTCAACGCGTTGTCGCGGATCTCGCCCGGCCGCACCGTGCGGGCCGAGACCGCCAGGTCGTAGCCGGCCTCGGCCAGGGACAGGGCGATCGCCTTGCCGATGCCGCGGCTCGCGCCGGTGACGAATGCTGTGGGCATCAAACCTCCAGAGCCGGATTGGATCATCAACAACCTATCGTCTTGTAGTGATCGCCGTCACCTGTGGCGGGGAGCCAGGTCTGTTGCAAGCCCGCCGCAAGCGGACCGCCGCGCAGGCCAAGCGGCGGCCAAGTGGGCGTCGGCACGGTGGAGCACGTCCACAGATTCGTGCCTCACCTGGGGAGCCGCCCATGTCCACGCTCGCGCCCGACCCCGCCGCCCCCGAGCGCACCGCCCTTGATCGCACCGTCCCCGATCGCACTGCCCTCGCCACCGCCCTCGATCGCGGGCTGGCCGACCTCGCCGGGCGTATCGGTGGTGAGATCCTGCTGCCCGGCAGCGACGCCTACGCCGCCACCGCCACGCCGTGGAACGTCACCGCCGCCTCGGCGCCGGTGGCCGTCGTCGCCGTCGCGGACGCCGCCGACGTGGCGGCCGCGATCCGCTTCGCCGACGTCCACGACCTCGACGTCGTCGTCCAGGCGACGGGGCACGGCGCGGTGGCGTACAGCCGGCCGAGCCTGCTCGTGCACACCGGGCGGCTCGACGAGGTGACCATCGACCCGGTGCGCCGCACGGCCCGCGTCGGCGCCGGGGTGCGCTGGCAGCGGGTGCTCGACGCCGCCGCGCAGCACGGTCTCGGCGCGCTGGCCGGCTCCGCGCCGCACGTCGGCGTCGTCGGCTACCTCACCGGGGGCGGGCTGTCCCCGGTGGCCCGGACCTTCGGCTACGGCAGCGACCTGGTGACCGCGTTCGACGTCGTCACCGGCGACGGCGAGCCGCGCCGGGTCACCGCCACGCAGAACCCGGCGCTGTTCTGGGCGCTGCGCGGCGGCAAGGGCGCGCTCGGCGTGGTCACCGCGGTGGAGTTCGCGCTGCTGGACGTCGCGGAGCTCTTTGGCGGCTGCCTGTACTTCGACGGTACTCACGCGGACCGGGTCGTGTCGGCGTGGAAGACCTGGTCGGCGGGCCTGCCGGAGCAGGCGACCACGTCGCTGGCGGTGCTGCGGCTGCCGCCGTCGCCCGCGGTGCCGCCGCCGCTGGCGGGCCGGTGCACGGTCGCGGTCCGCTTCGCCTGGGTCGGCGACTCCGCGGACGGCGAGCGGATCGTCGACCCGATCCGCGGGCTGGCACCGGTCATCCTCGGCGGCCTCGGGGTCCTGCCCTTCCACGCGCTTGGCATGATCCACGCCGACCCGGTCGACCCGATGCCGGTCCACGAACGCGCGGCGCTGCTGCGCGACCTGCCGGACACGGCGGTGCAGACCCTGCTGCGGCTGACCGGGCCCGACTCGGCGTGCCCGCAGGTCATCGTCGAGCTGCGGCTGCTCGGCGGGGCGCTGGGGCGCGAGCCCCGCGAGCCCAGCGCCGTCTGCCACCGGGACGCGGCGTATTCGCTGCTGACCATCGGCGTCGCCGCGCCGCCGATCGTCGAGGCCACCGTCGGGCACGCCGCCGGCCTGATGGCGGCGATGCGACCCTGGACGGACGGGCGCTCGGCGCCGAACTTCGAGGCGAGCGCGGACCCGGCGGTCGTCGCCGGCAAGTACGATCCCGCCGTGCTGACCCGGCTCGCCACCCTCACCGCCGGCTACGACCCGAACGCCCGCATCGCGGCGTCCCACCCGGTGCGTGCCGCGGCCGGCCTGCTGCACTCCTGAGCGGGCGAGGCGGGAACGGCCATCATGGGGAACGTGTCGTTCTACCGGCTGTTCGGGCCGATCGAGGTCGTCCGGGACGGGCGGCCGATCCTGCTCGGTGGCCCCAAGCAGCGGGCCGTGCTCGCCACGCTGCTGCTCGACGCCGGCCGGGTGGTCTCCGTCGACCGGATCGCCGACGCCGTCTGGGGGGCGCAGCATCCGCCGAGCAAGCTGTCGAGCCTGCACGCGCACATCTCCAACCTGCGTCGGCTGCTGCGCGACGACGAGCGGGCGACCTCGCCGATCCTGCGCCGCACCCCCGGCTACGTCGCGGATCTGCCCGCCGGCGACATCGACGTGCGACTGTTCGAGGCCGAGTGCGACCGGGCCCAGGCGGCCGCGGACGGCGAGGACTGGCCGAGGGCGGTCGAGGCGGCGGACCGGGCGGCGGCGCTGCGCCGGGGGCCGTTGCTCGCCGAGTTCGCCGACGAGCCGTGGGTGCTGGCCGCGGCGGGAGCGCTGGACGAGCGGTGGGTGCAGGGCGAGCAGAGCGCGGTCGTCGGCCTGCTCGGCGCGGGGCGGATCACCGCCGCGGTACTGCGCTCGCGTCGGCTGCTCGCCGATGCGCCGCTGGCGCAGCGGGCCTGCTGGCTGCACGTGATCGCGCTGTACCGGGCGGGACGCGCCGCCGAGGCGCTGGAGGTGCTGCGCGCGCAGGCCCGCCGCATGGACGTCGAGCTCGGGCTGGAGGTGGGCCCGGCGCTGCGGGACCTCCACGGCGCGATCCTGCGCCAGGATCCCGGCCTGGAGTCGTGGCCGGTGCCCCGCCACCAGGCGGCGACCGGCCCCCTCGACCGGGCCGGGTCCGCCGGCGGCAGCGGCGCCCCGACCGCCGACGGTGTCGCCGGTCGGGGGGCGCAGGCGGCGTCGGAGCCGGGCGATCTGGTGGGACGGGTGCGGGAGCTCGCCGCGTTGGAGTCGGTGCTGTCGCAGGCGCGCACGGGAGCCGGGCGCTGGGTGGTGCTCACCGGGCCGGCGGGCATCGGCAAGAGCCGTCTGGCCGAGGAGGCCGCGGCCCGCTGGCAACGGGCCGGCGGGGCCGTGTCGCGCACCGGCTGCCCGGACGACGACGCGGTTCCGCCGTGGTGGCCGGTGCGCCAGCTCCTGCGCGACCTCGGCGCCGACCCCGAGGACGCGCTCACCCCACCGAGCGGCGTCGACGCGGACGCGGCCCGCTTCGCCGTCTACGACCGGGTGCTCGGCGCGCTGGCCGAGGCGGTGCGGGTCCGACCCCTGCTGCTGGTCGCCGAGGACGTGCACTGGGCGGACCCCGCGTCGTTGCGGCTGCTCACCCACCTGGCGGGCGCGGGCACCGTGCCCGGCCTCGCGGTGATCGCGACCGCGCGTGACGTCGCCGGGCGGCCGGAACTGGACCGGCTGCTCGCCACGGCGGCCCGCCGGCACGGCTCCCGGCACCTGGCCGTGCCGCCGCTGACCGAGGCCGAGGTGTCCGAGCTGGTCAGCCGGATCAGCGGGCAGGCGATCGACGCCGCCGAGGCCGCGCAGCTCGCCGAGCGGACCAGCGGCAATCCGTTCTTCGTCTGCGAGTACGCCCGGCTGCCCGCGGACGAGCGCGCCGGGGGGCAGGTCCCGGTGGCGGTGCGCTCGGTGCTCGGCCAGCGTCTCGCCGGTCTCGACCCGGCGGTGCTGCAGGTGCTGCGGGCCGCCGCGGTCATCGGCGACGCCCTGGACATCGAGCTGCTCGCCCGCGTCACCAGGCTTGACCGCGACGAGCTCGCCGACCTGCTCGACGAGGCCGCGGACGAGCACGTGATCGTCCAGGCCGCCGGCACCGGACGGTACGTGTTCGCGCACGCCCTGCTGCGTGAGGAGGTCGTCGCCGGGATCTCCCATCTGCGCCGCCAGCGGCTGCACCTGCGGATCGCCGAGGCGATCGGGTCGGCACCGGGCGGCGAGGCGCTGACCCGGCGGGCCGCGCACCTCGTCGCCGCGGCCCCCCTCGCCGACGCGGCCGACGTGTTCGACGCCTGCCGGGCGGCGGCGGTCGAGGCCGACAACCGGTGGCACGCCGACCTGGCCGCCTACTGGTGGGCGCAGGCGTTGGACACCCTCGACCGCGGCCCGGTCGACCTCGACCCCGAGGTCGACCGGGACGAGCTGGTCGTCGCCCGGGTCGGCTCGCTGGCCCGGGCGGGTCGGGGGCAGACACTGCTCGACGTCGTCGACGCGGGACTGCTCGACGCGCTGCGCCGCGGACGGCTGGACTCCGCCGGCCGGCTGGCCGCCGCGCTCCTGCGTACCAGCGGTTCCTGGCCGTGGGCGGTCTTCGGCGACGACCCGGCCCCGCTGCTGGCCCGCCTCGCCGGGCTGGAGACACTCGTCGCTGCCGATCCCGTCGCGCACGTGCGGGTGCTGTCCGCGCTCGCCGTCGGAAGTTGCTACGACCCGGACGGCTCGGTGCCCGACCTGCTCAGCCGCCGGGCGGTCGAGCTGGCCGAGCGGATCGGCGACGGCGAGGCGCTGGCCGACGCGCTGCTCGGCCGGGCCCTGGCCTTCTCCGGGATCGCGACGCGGGCCGCCGAGACCGTCGAGCTGATCGGCCGGCTCGCGACCGTGCCGCATGCCAGCGCCCCGGTCGACGAGGTGATCGGCCACGGTCTGCTCTATCTCGCGAAGGCGGCGCTGGGCGACCCGGCGGCGGTCGAGCACGCTCGCCTGGGCGCGCTCGGCAGCGACCTGCTGCGGCTGCCGGCGAGCCGGGTGCAGTTCCGCTGGGCGCAGGGGTCGCTCGCCCTGTGGCGCGACGACGAGCTGAGTACCGCCGAGGGGATCTACCGGCACGCCGCCGAGCTGCACCGGGAGACCGAGCTCTACCAGAGCGGCGCCGACCACGCGGCGCGGCTGACCCTGCGCTGGGAGCAGGGCCGACTGCACGAGGACGACGCGCAGGCGCTGCCGGACAGCCCGTTCGCGCCGTTGGCGGCGGTGCTCACCGCCGTCGCCCGCGGCGAGCCGGTCGCCGACGAGCTGATCGCCGCGGAGCTCGCCCGGTCCGAGCCGGTGTCCTGGACGACGCACAGCCGGCTGACGATCCTCGCCCACGCCGTCGCCGACCGCGGTCTGCGCGAGCACGCCGCCACGCTCGCCGCCCGGCTGGCACCGGTGTCGCACTGCGTGGCCAACGTGGGCCACTGCGGCATGGCCGGACCGGTCGCGCTGGCCCTCGCCCGCCTCGCCGCCCTGACCGGCGACGTCGCGGGCGCCCGGGTGCACCTGGCGACGGCGACGGCGCTCGCCGCCCGTTCCCACGGCGTCGGCGCGTTGCTGCGGTGCCGGCTGGTCGCCGCCCAGCTCGCCCAGCTCGCCGATCCCGCCGATCCGGCGGACGCCGCCGATCCGGCCGACGCCGCCGAGCTGCGCGACATCGCCGAGCGGGCCACCCGGCGCGGGATGGTCGGCGTCGCCGGCGACGCCCGCGCCCTGCTCGCCGCGCGGAGCTGACCGCTGATCTCGGGGGTGGTCGACCTTGACAGGACGATCCACTTCCGCCAGGATCGAATGTATGTTCGATCTCTTCGGAGTCCGGCCCCGCCCTCGCCTCGCCCCCGAGCGCCGCACCGCGTCCAGGAGCCACCTGACGCCCAGGGGTCACGCCGCGCCCAGGGGCCGCGTCACGCCGGACGGTCGGATTCCGCCGCAGATGGTCGATTCCGGCGATGGCCGCCCGCTGTCGGACCGGGCCTCCTCCGGCCTCCCGCCGAGCGTGGCCCGGGTGGCGGCGCGGATGAGACTGTCCGCCGAGCTCCTCGCCGCCATCCTCGAGGTGGAGGGCCGATCCCGGGCCACCCTCGACGACATGGAGCGCGCGGACGCCCTCGCCGACGTTCTGCTCGCCCGCCGCCGGCAGCGGGTCAGCAGCCATCGCCCCGAGCTCGCCCGGACCGGGCGTGGCGGCTGACGGGTCAGCCGGAACTCGCAGGGCGGGGCTGGTCGCGGGTGGCCGGGTACATCACCAGGGCACCACCCCGCGTCGTCGAAGACCCCGCCGGTCGGGCCGTCCTCGGCAGGATCGCGACGGCATGGATCCGGACGGGCCGGGTCACCCCACGGGGTCGGCGGCAGCGGCGGGAGCGGGGTCGGCGCCGCCCTCGGCCAGCAGGCGGGCGAGGTTGGCGAGCCCCTCGACGGACTGCGCGCGCATCGCGTCGGCGAACGCGGGGCCCAGGTCGGGGAAGTCCACCGTCCGCCGGAACCGGGTTCGTCCGTCGGCCAGTGCGGCCAGGGCGTAGCCGATCCGCACCTGACCGGCGTCGACGTCGGTGGTGAACGCCAGCCGCTGCGGACGCTCGCAGTCGACGATCGTCCAGGTCACGGTGTTGTCGACGCCGGCGACCGTCACCTGCTCCAGGATTCGGTCGCCGAGCCGGGCCGGACGGTCGACCGCGCCCTCGACGCGCCGCGCGGCCGGGTGCCACCGGGGCCAGTGCCCGGCCGTGGCGGCGAAGTCGAACACGGCCTCGATCGGCCGGTCGGTGACGAGATCGTCGCTTACCTGCGGCATGTCAGCTCCCGGTGGCTGGTCAGGACTGGGGTGCGGAACAGGGCTGGGCGGCGGGTCAGGGCTGGGCGGCGGGCGCCGGCGCGGGGGGTAGCAGGCGCAGGGCGGGCGGGGTGCCGACCTCCTCGTAGAGGGCGGCGAGGTGATCGGGGGCGAAGAACTCCTCGCCGGGGTAGCCTCCGCCGACCATGGCGAAGAACTTCGCGCGGTAGGCCGGGCTGCGCGTCGCCGCGGACAGCACCGCGTGCAGGAACGGTGGCAGCGCGAGCGCCGCCACCGTGACGGTGAACGCGAAGGTGCCGGCGGTCTCCCGGTCGCGCCGCGCCGCGTAGCCCGCGACGGCGCCGTCGATCGGGGACTCGCCCGCCAGCCCCCGGTGCAGGGCCTCGGCGAGCAGCTCGGCGTGGCGGAAGGCGTCGGTGATGCCCCAGGCGGTGAGCGGGTCCTTGTGATAGCCGGCGTCTCCGACCAGGGCCCAGCCCGGTCCGTGGGACCGGCGGTAGTAGCTGTCGGCGTAGCGCAGCCCCCGGAAGCGTTCGGCCCGCGTGGCGGCCCGAAGGTCCGCGCCGAACTCGGGCACGACGCCTGCCACCACGGACCGGAAGCTCTCCTCGACGTCGGCCCGGAACGCGCCGTAGGCGTCCCGGCGGCGCATGACCGCGACCATGGTGCGCCCGTCGTGGGTGGGGCAGCTCGCGAACTGCCGCCCGTGCGCCGTCCGGTTGTGGAAGCCCCAGTCGAGTCCGTCGAAGTAGGAGTAGTAGACGAATCCGCTCGCGGGCACGTCGCGGTAGACCTCCGCGCCCACCAACCGGGCGACCGTCGACTCGACCCCGTCCGCGCCGACGACGAACCGTCCGGCGAAGGCGGTCTCGGTGCCGTCGGCGTCGTATCCCCGGATCCCCGCCACCCGGCCGTCGGTGACGATCGTCCCGGTGACGGTGAAGCCCTCGATCACCTCGGCGCCGGCCGCGCGGGCCGCGTCGACGAGCAGCGCGTCGAGCACCGTACGGCGCGGGCAGAGGACCTCGGCGACGCCGTCGATCGCCCCGGCGAACCCCTCGGCGTGGATGCCGTCGTACGAGAAGGTCATGTGCTGCACCGGCGGCACCCCCGTCGCCCGCAGGCGGTCGAGCAGCCCCCAGTCCCGCAGCCGGGCGAGGCCCGCCTGGTGGATGAAGTGCGTCGACACGGTGTCGCTCGGAAAGGTCGCCCGGTCCACGGCCAGCACCCGGTGGCCGTGGCGGGCCAGCAGCATGGCCAGCGGCGAGCCCGCGCACCGCGCCCCGACGACGATCACGTCGTACATCGTTCCTCGCTTCCTCGCGCGCCTGCTTGCGTGCTTCCCTGCTCTCCCGCTTCCCTGTTTTCCCGGCTACTCGTCGTGCCGTCAGCCGTACTGCTCGAGCACCCGGGCGATCACGGTGCGGGCGGGGACGGGCAGGTCCTTCCAGCTCGGGTCGAGGTCGTCGGCGAAGGAACGCCGGTAGTCGGGCGGGCGGGTGCGCAGCGTCGGGCTGTAGGCGGAGTGGAACTGGACGGAGAGCTTCAGCCCGGGTGCGCCGGCGACGGCCACCGGTCCGGCCCCCAGCGCCAGCGCGTCGAAGACCTGCAGCTCACTGCGGTCGGCGTGGTGCACGACGATGACCGCCCAGCCCGCGCCGCCCGCGGGATCGGGGACGTACACCGGCGACTCACCCACCGTGCCGGCGGGAAAGGACCACGCCGACTGCTCCGTCATCGACTCCAGGTCGAGGCAGACCAGGGAGGATGGGATCTCCCGGGTCGGCAGGCGGTCCACGGGGACGACGCGCCACGGGTGCGTGGCGTACAGCTCGACGATGNGGGCGACGAGCATCTCCGGGTCGCATCCCCAGTACGCCTGCCAAAGGTACCGGCCTCGTTCGAGTGCGCCGCGGCGCATGTCCCGGCCGTACAGCAGGGTCGCCCAGTGCTGGTGCGGGGCCAGGAACAGCCGGCTGTCGCGGACCTCGCCCGTCCGACCGTCGATGACGTACCGCCCGACGGGCGAGGCGTCGACGGGCGCCGAGATGAACCCGTGCAGTCCCGGGGCGAGGGCGGTGCCCGTTCNCCAGACCCGGTCGGAGGCGGCCAGGCTGTAGTTGAGGTCCCAGCCGTTGGAATGCGCGATGTACAACGTCACGTCGTCGCCGTCCTGACGATAGTCGGCGAAGTGGTGGAACGACTCGTACGGGACGCGGGCGTGGGTCACCGGGACCGTCCGGCCGCGTCGGNCCGCGGTCAGGTCCCGTTTGGCGACGAGGTAGATGTCGGTGAACGGCAGGTGCGGCTTCGTGCGGTTGCGGCCGGCGACGCTGCCCGGCTCCTGCTGGAAACCGATCTCGGTGACGATGACGTAGTCCTGTGTCACCGTGACCTCGTGGACGCCCTGCACGAGGTGCGCACCGGGCACGCACCAGGTGTCCACGGGTCCGGCACCGTCCCAGCGCGCCACCCACAGTGTGCCCTCGACGTCCGTCGTCGACGTGCCCTGGGGGTGCAGCCGGGTGTTGCACCACCACATGNAGCCCTCGTCGAGATCCTCGACCGGATGCGCCGCCGTCCGCACCCCGGGGAACAGCGGATGGGCCGCCACCTCCGGATACTCGTCGACGCCACCGAGGAAACTGTGAAAGTCCGCGGTGATCGGATCGACTTCGACCGGACGTTGACTGATGCCGGTGAGCACCAGCCGGTCGCGGTAGAAGTGCGGCGCGACGTTCGTCAGCGACGGGCGTGCCCCGAGGGCGAGCGCGGCGAAGTCCTCGGCCGGCAGGGCCTGGCGCAGAGCCGTGTACAACGCCAGGTCGGGGGTGCGGACCCGGGTCGTCCGCCAGCGCCGGGCGGCCAGGTCGACATGGGTGAGAATGCCGGGGCCGGCAAACATGAAACGGACGTCGGTCGGCTGGGCGGGGCCGATGAGAAACAACTCGCCGGTGAGGGCGTCGGGCCATCGTCCCGCTGTCACGGTGAGTTCGAGGTCGTATTCCTGGCTCGCCTCGAGGGCATGGTGAAGAGCGTGGCCCATAGTGTGTCCCCTCGCCGGGTTNGGCGCGGCAGTGCGCCCTTGCGCCCGTAGCGCGCCGGGCGCTGTGCCGGTGCGCGGAACGTGCGGCTGGGCTGGTGCGGCATGACCGTACTTCTGCCCGCCGCGGCCGGCCCGGGAGGATCGAGGTTTCCAAACGTGTCATTGGACGCGTAGGTCGCGTATCCCATCGTGTTCGCGTCCGGACAGCAGGGTGACACCCCGGCACACGAGCGGGCCGACCACCCGGAAGAAGACCGCGGACGAGGACAGCTCCGGGCTGCACCGGTCGGAACGCAGTGGCGACAGGCCGGATCAGATCCGGTGCACATCCGCGCCTTCGCCCCCAGGGCCTACGCCAGGCATGGGTGTCGTCGATTACTCCTCGCCGGCTATCGGGCGTCGAAAATCTGGATGCGGCCGGGTCCGCGCAGCGCGAAGATGCCGATGCAGTCCGCCTGGCCGGTGGCGGGCAGCCAGGCGTCGCCCAGGTGGCTCCGGATGGAAACGCTGCGGCCGGAGGCAAGGGTGGTCTGCGCGATCCGGTTTCCCGTCGCGTCGAGATAGTAGAGCTGGATGATCTGGGAGCTGCGGTTGTCCACCACGAGTTGNGCCGGGGCCTGGAACAGTGACCGGATCCGGCCCTCCGACGAGCACGGGTACTGACTCGCCCCGGCGAAGGTGTACTGCAGCGGCCGGGGATTGTCGAGGGCCGTCCCGTCGGACGGTCGGGACGGGGAGGCCAGCCGGCCGTCGGTGGTGACGAACGGCCGCGGCGACGTCGTCCGCACGGTGGGGGACGAGTCGCCACCCGATGGGTCCCCGGACGGCGACGGGGCGGGAGATGGCGACCGCGTCGGCGTTGGCGACGGCGTGGGCGAGGTGGGGGAGGAGATGCTCGGGGTGGGGGTGGGACCGTCGGGCCCGGCCGTCAGTCTGGTCGCGACGCCCACGCTGAAGGTCACCACTGCGAGAATGCCCGTAACCACCGCCCAGAAGGNGACGGCCCTGTTGCCGAGCAGGCCACCGTCGGAACCACCCGAAGCACTCACAGGCCCCCCAACCCATGACGCACGGCCGCCGTGGATCCGGGTCATCTCGAGCATGACCGCGCCGAATTTCGCCGCCCGTGCAGTGATCTGATCGCACTGTACCCGTTGGACGCCGAGCCCTTCCCGGTGCTACGGGGCCGGGGTAACGGCCGCGGCGACGAGGTCGACGGAATCGGGGCGATCGACCCGATCGAGTTCCGCGTGGAGCATGTCGCTGCGGCCGGGCGGATCGACGAATCCCGGGAGATCGGTCCCGCGCGGTGGGGTCGAAAAAATGCCCAGCAGGAAACGGTCGGGTCGGACGACGGCGACCCTCGGTGCGACGGCCCTCGACGCGACGGCCCTCGACGCGACGGCCCTCGGTGCAACGGCCCGTGGGGCCGGGCTCACGTCCGTGGCCGAACTCCCGCGGCCCACGCGGGTCGGGTGGGCCAGGCGGGCGACGCGGGCCAGGCGGGGGGCGGTCAGCAGGCGGATCAGGGTGCCGTCCAGATCCTCGACGGCCGGGCAGGTCACCCCGGCGAGGGTGCGCAGGCCGCCGGGTGCCACGACCGCGAACGCGGTGACGCCGCGCCGGTCCGCCCAGGCGCGCGCCGCCGGATCCAGGCCGGCGACGGGGTCACCGCCGAGGCCGATCAGCGTCCACCCGTCCGTGAGAAGATCGTCGAGGTGGCAGCGGCGGCCGTCGAGAGTGCGCAGGCGGGGATTGGGCAGGACGAGGCCGGCGCCCGGCAGGGGGCCGGCGACCTGCCCGGGGAGGCGGGGTCGCTGTTGGATGGCACCGCCACGCAGTGCCTGGCGCAGACCCGGGGTGCGGTCGAGGGTGAACAGCAGGGCGCGGGTGAGCCGGGAGACGGTCGGGTCGGTGGTCTGCAGGATGCGGCCGATCCGCAGCGCTCCGGCGATCACCGTCTCGACGTGCCGGCGCCGTTCTCGTTCGTAGCTGTCCAGCAGGTCGTCGCCGGCGAGGCCGCGCAGGATCTCGTCGAGTCGCCAGGCGAGGGCGGCGGCGTCGCGGACGCCCGCGCCCAGGCCCTGCCCGCTGAACGGTGGCATGCTGTGCGCCGCGTCGCCGGCGAGCAGGACGCGTCCCCGCCGCCACCGGTCGGCTGTGCGGGCGTGGAAGGTGTAGACGGCCGTGCGGGCGACCTGGACCTGGTCCGGGTCGACCCAGGGGCGCAGCAGCGCGCGCACGCCGTCGGGCGCGGCCATCCGCTCCGGATCCTCGCCGGGCAGGAGCATCCACTCCCACCGGTGACCCCCGGGCATGGGCATGCTGACCGACGGGCGTCGCGGATCGCAGCTGTAGGTGAAGTACGGCAGGTGCGCCAGCGGCGCCGGGGCGGTGACGTCGACGACCAGCCAGCGCTGCGTGAAGGTGGAGCCCTGGTAGCCGATGCCGAGCATGCGTCGCACGGGGCTCGCGGCACCGTCGCAGCCGACGACCCAGCGGGCGCGTAGCCGGCTGCCGTCGTCCAGTTCGACGGTCACGCCGCCGTCGTCGTGGCGGATGGTGCCGCTGGTGCCAGTGGTGCCAGTGGTGCCGGTGTTGCTGGTGCTGGTGCTGGTGCTGGTGCCGGTGCCGGTGCCGGTGTTGCTGGTGCCGGTGCCGGTGCCGGTCCGGGGGTGCTGGTGCAGGGCGGTGACGGCGCGGCCGAGATGGGTTCGGACCGTCGGCAGGGTGGCGATGCCGGCACGCAGGTCACGTTCGAGTGTGGGCTGGTGGAAGAAGGCCGCGGCGGGCATGCCGAGCTCGCTCTCGCCGAGGCCCAGCTCGATGAGGACCCGCCGGCTGGGCCCGAGGATCGTGCTGCGCTCCGAGGCGTGGACGTGGTCGAGCAGGTCACNGAGGCCCGGCAGCCGGACCAGCAGGCGCAGGATCTCCTCGTCGAGGCTCACCGCGCGGGGCAGCGGCACGGGCTCGTGCTGCGGGTCGACGACGGCCACCGACAGCCCGCGTCCGCCGAGCAGGGCGGCCAGCACGGCGCCGACCGGGCCGTAACCCGCGATCAGCACGTCGACCTGCGGGTCATCCCGGACGTGCGGGTCATCCCGGACTCGCGAGTCAGGCTGGACGTCCGGGTCATCCTGCGATCCGGCCACCCGCGGTGCCGGGATCGACAGAGGCGAACGCCCTGGGGCCAGCACCTGGACATCGTCGTCCACAGGTTCGTTTCCCTTCGTGTTGCCGTTCCGCGAACCGTCCAGTTACGGAACGTAGAAGACCCGTCTGCACAGCGCAACGGCCGGCTCCGCCGCGCCGCGAACTCTCGCCGGCGGCCGGACGCCGGACGGTGGCAAATCCCCCGTCGGGGTCCCTGCGGTCGGTAGGCGCCCGCCCCCGCTCGCCGGCTGCCGACGTCGACGTCCGGGGGCGTTTGCCGGCAGGATGCGGAGTCCGACATCGCTGGGGTTCATCTGCGG